>VSJD01000127.1 GCA_008636095.1 Kiritimatiellota bacterium
CAACTACTCAGCGAACGCGTGCAGATCGAACGCAAGCAATTCTTTTTCGACTTCAGGGAAAATGCCAATGGTCGCTTTCTGAAGATTACGGAAGAAGTTGGCGGTCATCGGGATACCATCATTGTTCCCGCCTCGGGCCTGCCGTTGTTCCGGGAAACGATTGATCGCGTTATGGCCACCAATTAAGGTGCCAGGGGCACTCAGGGCTTGTGGTTTCACTCCATAAGCCCCGGGAACCCGTTTTCCAGGCAAGGCATAATCGCGGCGATGGCGAACAGGAGGATGCACTCAATCAGCTCATTTGAAAATCCCAGCAGGTCGCCCGTGACGCCGCCGAAGGCGCGTTTCATCCATTGGGCCAACAAATATCCGATGATAAACGTGAACACAAACAACGCCAGTCCGCTGAGTTGGATCAGTAATCCGCACAAGACTAGCGCGCTTGTGCCGGCGACGATAAAATGCGACGCGCCCGCTTGCTTGACAAACGCTTCCGCTGTGCCGCCTTCATTGCGGGCATAGGGGAGCGTCACGGCCAGCAGAACCTGGATAAGGCGCGCGAGAATGAAAGGAACCGGAATCCAAACCCATTGTCCGTATATCGCCAACTGGGCGAGCGCCGCGAACTTCATCAGCAACACAAGAACGATGGCCACGACGCCGAACGCGCCGACGTGATGGTCTTTCATGATTTCCAGCCGGCGTTCGCGGGTGGGGGCGCCATAGTAGCCATCCACCGTGTCGCTCAGGCCGTCCAAGTGCAGGCCGCGTGTGACCCAGGAAGACATCAACACGCCGGCCACGCCGGCGCCTACGGGCCAGGCCAGCACGCCGCCCAGAAACCAGACCACCAGGGTCACCAGCCCGCCAATGAGCGCGCCCACCAGTGGAAAGTAATACAGGGCATTTGCCATTCGTGCCGCATCCTTGCCGGGCATGGGCAGGATCGTCAACGTCCGCATGGCGGTGATGAAGCCACAAAACATCATGAGTTTATAATTCCTCTAAGCAATATGTAAATGAATATAGAACAACACTATTTTTTATTCCCTGATCTTATAAGTAATCCGGTTATATCCGCATGCTTGAAGATATTTTTCAGATGTTCCGCTTTTTCTACTTTCAAGGTTTTCCCTTCTTTTAATGCTGACCAAGTATACGTCAACATTTCGTCTGAACCATAAAAGAAGTTTCCGCCTTGCGGAGAAACCATTACAACCTTTGCCCGTCGGATTGCTTCCGCCAAATCATCTTCGTTCGGCGAGGGCGTAAGGATAAGAGTCCGTTCCGGCCAGCCGAACGTGCCACTGTGCGTGTCCGTGGCGCCGACCATGACGGGCAGTTTGCCGGATGCTTTCCATGTGTCATAGAGCCAGAAGGTGTGTTCCCATGCGTCGCATCCGGTGCCGGCAAGGCCGGTCATCAGGTGCGCCATTTCAAAATCCGAACCGGTATATCCGGGATGATTCCATTGAACCACCGCGCCCTGGCGGTGCGCGGCTTTGATTGTTTCTTCCGGAGTGAGCGTCGGCAAAACAACCTCGCGGAGCGGATAAGCGTTCAAATGCGCCCAGCCGGTGGTAATTTCCTCGCCGACAATCAAAGGATACGAAAAACCGTGTTCCCTAAGAAGATTTTGCGCTAAAACGGCGCCTTCAGTAGTATTGTGATCGCTCATCACGGCAAAGTCCATGAAGCAATACATGGTTTCCAGGGCTGTTGCGAGCGGCGGCGTTGCGCCATCCGAAAAAGTCGTGTGCATGTGAACGTCCCCGCAGAAAAGACGCAAGCCATCAGGCAACGCGCATTGTTTTATTTCCGGAGCCATGGCTTTCACGATTTCAAGGCGCAAAGCATCCACTTCCGAAGGAAGCACCGGTTTGCCCGCCATGACCAGGCGTAAGGCCATTTCGGCAAAAGTTCGGGTTGGAGCGCTCCAAATTGTGAATACTTCTCTGCCGCGAAGGACTTCAAAACGGACGGATGGCTTGGCCTGTTTGAAAAGAATATTTATATTTTGTTTGGCAATTCCAAGCTTGTCGGCAAATTGGCGCACATCGCCGGTCACGAGGACAGCATCGCTTTTAATCGCCTCATCAAACGATAATGACATCAAGCCTTCTTTGCTTGCCCACGTTTTTACGGTCTCAGATACATTGGAAGGGCATCCGGGCAATGAAGTGATCGCGACCTTTAAGGATTCACGGCCGAAAGTGGACGCAAGGCTTGAAAAATCGAGATCGGCAATATTCAAGACAAGCGGATAATTCCCGCTCTTAATTTTTTTTATCAACAGCGCCTGGCGCGCAGGATCAAAATCTTTCAAATAAAAGTACGAAAATCCATATGCGTTCGTTCTTATCCTTGCAGTATTCCCTTCAAAAACGCAAAGGTCTGTTTTTCCGCCGAACCATTCATTCGTTTTATCCCGGCTTAAGGGCGTGTTCCATACCGTGCCCAGCGGGATCGCGCCCCAATAGAACGTTATCTCTGCGGCGTCGTCTTGCGCCTTGCGGCTGGAAGACGGATATTCGATTACAACCTGGGCTTCAGGATGTCCGGCCAGGTTCAGGATCTGCAAGCGACGGTCAGCCGCAACGTCGGTTTTCCCGTTTTCCAGAACGTCCAAGCGTGCCATGACCTCGCGCAAATTACGGAACATATCGACTGAAGATGCGCCGCTCCGCAACTTTTCCACGCAGCCTGCGGCCCCCATGTATCCGGCGGCTTTAAAAGGCTCTTTTTGAGCCAGGGCAGCCAAATCAACTTTACGGAAACGCGCGTTGATTTCTGACCATACGCTGGGAATAACAACCAGAGATTGCTGGCAATTGGTGACATTGCCAATCTCCGCGCGCAGATTTAACAGATAATTTTCAAGGCCGGAGCCGACAATAATAAGTTTTTGCGGAATGGAGGAAGAGATTTCAAAACCGGCAATCTCGAAGGTGGATTCCGGTTGTTGCCTGCCTTGTCTGTCCAGAAGGTTGCCGTCTATTATCAGCCGGCATTTCTGGCCGGCAAACAGGGGATGAGACGTTAGAGCTGTACTGCATACCACTTCCGTCCTTTGCGAAGTATCCGTGAAACCGTTTTTGTATATCTTTTCCGTTCTGAGCAAACCCGCGATTCCTAATCCCGTTTCAGAGATATCATCAATCTGTCGTTTGGTAGGATCAAAACGACATATTCCGATGCCGAACCGGTCGGGCATATGGAATGATAATTTCGGCAGATATGCCCAGCTTGAATAACGGCATGATCCAGGAACGACGTTCCGGCAGATATTGAACCGTATCCCCTTTATCCCTTTGGTCTCAATTTCCAACGACTTCCAAGGGATCGCCATCTCCATTGTCCATCCGTCCTTTGCCCTGAGCGTTGCCGTTTCCCATTGCGGGTTCCAGGAATTATCACTGGAGATTATGGCGCCGCTGACGGGGTCGGATAAATATTTTGCGTCAAAACATGTGCCAATGGAATTAACCGCCACCTGATAATCGTTTGATTTTGAACCGTCCGGCCAGATAAAAAACTCAATGCTGTCATCGTCATAGACCGGGCCATCACGAGTTTTGGCTTTGGCCTGCGGCGTTGTGCCCGGGTCAAGTTCACAACGGAAAGCAAGGTATAAAGCCTGGTCGTCGAATCCCAGTCGGCATTTTGTGGCCGGCATGGTGTTGTTGGTGGTTGTTGGCGTCAGAAAATTACCTATGAAAGCAGATCCGGTCCATTCATTTTCAGCAATAGCGCCGTCTATCTTTGGCGGAGCTGTCAGGCGCGGGATGTCAAGCATGGGAACAAAAGGTTCTGTTTTGTAGTCCGGAGCTTTCTCCAGTCGGCAATCAATTCCTGACGGTTTCGGTGTTCCACAATATGCTCCGATGCAAACCAGCACAAAAAAGAAAAGAAGAAAAAGTTGAAATTTCCGAATTTTCATAATATGCCTCGTCTCGGCCTCCCGCTTTATGTTTCCTCTGTTGGAGTCGCAACCCAGGCAAGCGCCGACTTGTCCGCCATCTTGTCCTGCCGAAGCGGCTTCGCGTAGGGGGAAGCCTTAGCGACGGAGGAATGTCGAATGAAAAACCATACCTGCGATATTCCCTGCCTGCAGTGCTACAGCGTTGCAGGCACGGCGCATAGCGTTGCCGGTGGGCTGTCCGTGTAATCAGAGGTTATAAATTATTATTTCTTCAATCCGAAATCAACAATGAAATCAGGCGCCCGGTGCAATGCCGGCCTGCTCGAAGGTTGCCATTTCGTTATAAATGGCCAGGGCGTCTTCCATGATTTGCATGGCGATTGCCGCGCCCGTGCCCTCGCCCAGGCGCATATCCAGGCTGACGATCGGCCGCAGGCACTCCTTTTCAAAAAATTTACGGTGCCCCGGTTCGGCGCTCATGTGCGCAAAGAACAGGTAATCCTTTACGGCCGGGCACAGGCGCAAGGCGACCAGCGCGCCGGCGCTGGAGATGAAACCATCAACCACCACCGGCCGCGCCCGCGCCGCCGCGCCCAGACATAGACCGCAAATGCCCGCGATTTCCAGGCCGCCCAAAGCCGCCAGCGCCGAAAGCGGGTCCGTGCAGTGTGTGCGGTTGACGGCCATGGCCTGTTCCACGATCTGCCGTTTACGTGCTACTCCCCCGGCATCGAGTCCCGTGCCTGGACCGACCAGGTCGCTCGCCGGCAGGTCAAGCAGGACGGAAAGGAGCGCCGTAGCCGGAGTCGTGTTGCCGATGCCCATTTCGCCGGTGGCCATCAGGGTTACGTGACTGTCCGCGGCCTGGTTGGCACGTTCGATACCCACAATGACGGCCCGCACGGCCTCTTCTACGGTCATGGCCGCTCCGCGGGCAATATTGTCGGCGCCGCGCTTGACGTTCAGGCGGAGCAAGCCCTTCAGCTTGCCGGGGTCCTCCGCCATGCCGATATCAATCACTTCCACCTCGGCGCCGGCGCGCCGCGCCAGCACGTTGATGGCCGCGCCGCCGCCGATGAAATTTTTCACCATCAGGGTTGTGACCGACGAGGGGTAGGCGCTGACGCCCTCCGCCACTACCCTGTGGTCCCCGGCGAATACAAACACACGCTTGCCTTCGATTTTTGGCTGGGCCTGCTGTAGTACGGCCACCAGGCGCGCCGCGAGCTCTTCCAAGTAGCCCAGGCTACGCCGTGGCTTGGTCAGGGAATCCAACCGCTGGTAAGCTTTTTCGATCCAAACCGGTGAGACAGGTTGGATCATCCGAAGTGTTCGGTCGTATAATTCGTGTGATGTCATGAGGCTATCCTAAATGAACGTTTTGAGGCCTGGGTTTAATACTGCCCGGCATACAGGCCGGCGGAAATGGGCGTGTAGAAGGCGTCGCGGACGATTCGGTAACCGGCGTCGTTGGGATGGTTGGCGGAGGGCTGATTCATCAGGCTGGATTCCCAGCCGGGCACGGCGGTAATTGCTTCAAACACCGGCGCCACGGGAATATTGAAATTTTTGGCGATTTGATAGATGCGCGGGTTGAAGGCCACGATCCTCTCCATCTGCGCGCTACGGTCACGGTATTCGTTGGCAATTACCGGCGGAATTGTGGCAATGATCACCCGGATGCCACGGGCCTGGGCGAGCTGGATCATCATACTCAGATTTTCTTCGATTTCGTCAAACGGGACATCGTCACCATGGTCGTTGGTGCCTTCCATTAGCAGGACGAGATTGGGATTGGTTGCATCCAACATCCGGGAAAAACGTTCAACTCCCTGCCAAGTGTCTTCACCGTCCCGGCCTTGGTTGATGGAGCTAAAATAGCCGTCATAATTCTGTTTTAATTTAGTCTCCAGAAGTTTGGGGTAGCCGGTGGCGGGGCTGTCAGTGCTGCTGCCGTCGCCATAGGTAATGCTGTCGCCAAAGGCCACGAACACCAGGTCTTCACGCCAGAGCGACTTGACCGCTGCCCAGTTTGTGCCGCCGAAGGGCAGGCTGGAACCCTTGTATTCGTCGCCGGAAAGCATAACGGACCAGTCGGAAATCGAATCGGCATACACCATCGGATCCGCCAGTCCGTCGCCATCGTAGTCGCCCGATAAAGGTCTGTATGCGGCGTTGCCCCATGTGAAGTAGGCGGAATTCGCGTAGCTACTGCCGGAAAGCAGGACCTGCCACTCGCCGGTGGTTCTATTACAGACACACGGGTCCGCGCGGCCGTCGTTATCGTAATCGGCAGGTACTGCCTGGTACCCGGATCCGCCCCAGATTGCGGAAACCTCCAGGTATCCGCTGCTGGAAAGTAAAATATACCACTTACCCGTTGATTCCTGGTAAAGACACGGGTCGGCTTTGTCGTCGCCGTCAAAATCCGCCGGCGCTGGTATGAAACCCGGCCCGCCCCATGGTGCGGTCACGGCCTGGCCGCTGTCCGAGTACAAGATGCCCCAAGTGCCCGACGCTTTTTCATAATAAGCAAGATCAGTTATGCCGTCGCCATCATAATCAGCCGGGACCGGGCTGGCGTTGGTCGCCGTACCGGTGCAAATTACGCCAAAATTGGTGGATACCGGTAAATAGGCGCTGCCCGACAGAAGCATCCACCACGTGCCTGTTTTACTCATGACGGCTATGTCGGTTTTACCATCGCCGTCGTAATCGCCGGGCGCCGCCCGCCGGCCGATACCTCCCATGATCGGTTGTGCCCCGGATTCGAAGTACTGGCTTGAAAACAGGACCGTCCAGTTGCCGATGCTTTCATCATACAAAACCAAGTCGGATTTGCTGTCACCATCATAATCATTGATGCGGTGCACGGCTGGATTAGGCAGGATGTATTGGGCCGTGTCGAGGGTCTGCCAAGTTGTCAGGTCGGTGGAACCTTTCCATTCCACCGTCACGGTAAAATTGGAAACCGTCACCAAACTGTAGCCATTAGTGTAACCAATGTGCCGGACGTTGACCGCCATGTCAGATTCGCCGAAGTCCGCGCCATAGACCCCGCTCCAACCCATCGCCGGCGCGCCGCCGGAACCGACCACCAGTTGTCGGAACGTCCGGCCGTTCGGCGCGGTCACGATGGCATGATCGTAAAAATGGTCATGCCCGCAGAAATAAAGAAGGCTTCCGGCGTCGGTCAGGCTGTTAATAAACGCGTTGCGTGCGGTGCGGTTCTCAGCCAGGCAGGAGGAACACATCACCTGCACCGCCGGCTCATGGCCGAACGTGAACAGGTGTGTCTTAGTGTTAAGCGCCAGTTGGTTGGTAAGCCACGCCTGGTTGACGGTGTGCGCGGTACAGTACTGATCCAGGGCTGCGAAGAATGCGTTTTTGTGCGTGAAGCTGTAGGTCAAGCCCACTTCGCCGGTTGGCCCGTTGCGGGGAGTGTTGGTGAAGGCTGTCAGGAAGGCGGCGCCCAAGGCGTCATCACCATAACTATCGTGATTGCCGCGCACGGGATAAACCGGGATTCCGGCTTTATAAACCGGCGCCATGGCATTGGTCCACAGGGCATACTGCACGGCCATATTGGTGCTGTTTGAAGATGCCGGATCGCCGTAAATCAGGTCGCCGGCGACAAGCACCAGTTCAGGACAATCGTTGCTGATGGCCGTCGCCATGGCTGCCAGGACCGGTGTATTGACCCACTGATTAGTTGTGGTATTCGGGCCATCGCCGCGGGTGTTGCCGATGACGGCAAAGCGCCATACACCCGCCAAGGCCGGGCTGGCCAGTAAAAAGAGGCATAAAGACAGATAGCGGGAAAATGTCGGTATCGCATTCATAAAAATACGTCCAATAAACAAACTGAATTATTGATATTTCGGTACAGATGTCAAGCGCCCCCTAACCCGGAAAAGCGGTGCGTATCAGCTCCTATTTTCCTGTTGCCAAAAATCTGACTTGCCTGTATAGGAATGGACCCAACAATTGCCATTGCCAGCGAGTGATTGATCAAGGAGTTTCGATGCTGTCGCCAGTTGAAATCAAACATGCCAAGCGGTGGATGATCATTTCAGAAATCCCTGCCGGGATCTCCTGGGCCGGTATCGGTCTGACATACTTGACCGGTTTTTTCCTGGCGTTGAAAGCCAGCACCTTCCAAATCGGCTTGCTTACAGCCATTCCCGCACTCTGCGGTCTGGCCTCGGTCCTCAGCGGTTATCTGTTGTGGTATTGGAAGGGTCGGAAACGTGCGGTCGTAATTCTGATGTTCCTGTTTTATCTCAGCCATGCGTTTTTGGGCTGTATCCCTTTTCTATTCCACTCCTTTCCGTTATCCTTACAGGTCCAATTGGGACTGGCGGTGTTAACCGGTGCATATATCCTGATTAAACTCCAGGAAGTCTTATGGTATTCCTGGGCTTCGGAAATCATACCGGATGGTCAGCGTGGCACCTTTTTTGGCCGTCTGGCGATCACGGCGACATTCATTGCCATGCCGGCCAGTTTCCTGATCGGAAAATTTCTGGATCACCGCAACGATCTGCTGGGCTTTCTGGTCGTCTTTGGGGTGTGCGGGACGATTGGCGCCCTGGCGGGAGCGGCCTACGGGAAAATTCCGGATGTGCTCAACGCCGATAAACCCCTGCGGCCTTCCATTCTTAGACCACTCCGAGTTCCCTTGCGTGACCGTAATTTCCGGCAATTTCTGTTCTTTGTGCTGTTTAACACACTGGCCGGCGGTATCTGCGGTCCCTTTATCAACGTGTTCATGATCCAACTCCTGCGTATTCCCTATACCTATATTGCGCTGTTCGGGATCCTGTCTTCGCTGGCTTTTATTATCTTCGTCATGGTCTGGGGTTATCTGGTAGATAAATACGGCAGTCGGCCCATTCTGCTATTGAGTTCCGTTCCCGTCATCTTCCTTAATATCATGTGGATATTCAATACGCCGGACCGATATTGGCTGATCCCGATCATCTTTTTTATCTCCGGCATTACCACGGCCGGTGTCGGCGTGGCCTTGCCAAACATATTAATGGGTGTATCAACGGGCCAATCCAGTGCTGGTTACACCACGATCTACCAGATCGTATTCGGCCTGACCGGCTTTGTGGCGCCCCTGCTGGGTAGTGTCGTGATTAATGTGTCCAGCCGCTTATCCCTGATGGTTCTGGGCTTTCCGATTCTGCCATACCATGTCTTGTTTGGGTTGGCCAGTCTCATGGCCATCCTGCCGCTGTTTTTCATCGTCCGGCTTTATGAACCCCATGGCAAAACAGCCATGTTTATTCTACGGAACATGGTGGTCGTCAATCCCTTGCGGCTGGCGGTTAATCTCATGGCCTATCATCGGAGCTCCGGCCAGAAGGAGCGTTTGAGCGCCACGATCGGCTTGGGCAATACGGGCAGTCCAATGGTAGTCAGTGAACTGACCAATACCCTGGATGATCCAATTTACTTTGTTCGGCGTGAAGCGGCCTTGGCCCTGGGGCGCATTAAGGATCGGGATGCGGTGTTACCCCTGATTGCCAAACTGGGCGATGAATTTGCCAATATCCAGTACGAAGCAGCCTGGGCTCTGGGACAGATTCGAGATGACCAAAGTATTCCGCCTCTGCTGGAAAGCTTGAAGGGCCTCGATCCTAAGTTGCGCGGTTATGCGGCGATGGCGCTTGGTGAAATCGGCGCGTCCGTGGCGATTGAGCCTTTGATAAACCGGCTTGAAAGCAGTCAGGATGTTTTTGAAACCACCTGTGTTGCCAATGCCTTGAGTCAACTCGGCTATAAGCAAGCCCTGTGGAAAACCCTGGAAATACTGGTGGCCAGCGATCAGCCGGTTGTCCGGCGGCAATTATCCGTCTCACTGGGGGATCTCCTGGGCAAACAGGGGCAGTTCTATCGGATACTGACCCTGGAAGAGAAAGTATATGGTGATGAGGTCGTTCGCATTATCGGTGGGATGAATCGCATGCTTACGCGCCGCTGGTGCTCCAAATTGGGCAATGACCTGGTGGCCCAGGTTCAGGACGACTTAAAACGGATCCAGGCGTTATACGGTGAAAAACAATATGT
>VSJD01000128.1 GCA_008636095.1 Kiritimatiellota bacterium
GGAAGCATTGCGCCAAGTGGTTGCGGTTTGTGATCTGTTATTTGGACGGGAATATCATCGCTATAATGATTTTCAGGCGGTTGGCCGAAAATTTTTGCATGAATTAATGGGCCAGAACGAAGCCCTGGGCAATCGCGTCTACTGGGAGGAATGCCTGCTGTCAATCTATGGGCTTTCCCTGATTTTTGCCGCCACTCGACCTTAATGTGCTGATTACAAGAATCCGACCTGTTCCTGGCGGAGGCAGTCGGGAGGTATTTCCGTGATGAAGCGGGAGGGCGAAAAGAACTGGGCACCGCCGTCGGGGGCGCGCCGCACGGCCGGTACGCACAAGAACAGCTCGTCCTTGGCGCGAGTCACGGCCACGTAAAACAGACGCCGCTCTTCCTCGTCGTCGCTGGATTCGGTCATGGCGCGGCTGGATGGGAACATGCCGTCGGCCGCCCAGAGCACAAACACGACATTCCACTCCAGGCCCTTGGCCTGGTGCACCGTGCTCAGGCGCAGGCTGTCATTGGCGATCCCGTCCATGCGGTCGGCTTCGGCATCCAGGTTGGTGACCAGCGCCACCTCGTTCAGGAATTCCTCGGTGGATTCGAAGTCCGATATGAAATTCATCACTTCCTGCAAATCCTCCATGCGCCGCTCGTAATCATCAAAGGTATCAAGCGCATACTGGTCGTAAAATGCCTTGTTAAATTGGAACACAATCTCGGCTGGATCTTCCTTGAGCTCCGTTTCATATTTTTCGAGGATCGGCGCGATGGCTTTCCATAAGGCTTGTGCGGCCGCTGGTAAGAAATCGTGCAGGGCCTGGCGCTGGATGGCGTCACGGGTCTCGAAGCGGTTGCCCAGTGCGCGCCAGATTTTTCCGGCGGTTTTGCCGCCGACCCCCGGCAGGAGCGCAAGCAGGCGCACGAACGCCAGTTCATCGCCCGGATTGTGCAGGATGCGCAGGAGACTGCAGGCATCCTTGATATGGGCCTGCTCGAAGAACCGGACGCCGGAAGTGACCGTGTATGGGATGCGTTCGCGGGCCAGCTCCATCTGCAGTTCCATGGCGTGGTAATGGGCGCGATAAAGCACGACCATGTCGCGCCAGGCGTAGCCTTCGCGCCGCAGGCGCTGAACCTGCTCGACCACGTAGCGCGCCTGGTGGCCGCCATCGCGCAGGATGGCCAGGACGGGTTTGTGATGTGCCGTGCGGGTGGCGCGCAGGACTTTCTGGAACTGGCGCGGATTGCCGGCGATACAGTGATTGGCCACCCGGAGAATTTCGGGCACACTGCGATAATTGGTTTCCAGCTTGAACGTGCGCGTGTCCGGGTAGCGCTCGGGGAAGGTCATGATGTTGCGGTAGTCCGCACCGCGCCAGGCGTAAATACTCTGGAAATCGTCGCCGACCACCAGCAGGTTGCGATTGCGCCTGGCGATCAGGTCCACCCAGTCGGCCTGGATCGGATTGGTGTCCTGGTATTCATCCACAAGCACATAGAGAAACTGCTCCTGGTAACGGGCCAGCACCTCGGCGTGCTCCTGGAAGAGCCGCAGGCCGTTGATGAGCAGGTCGTCGAAATCCATGGCGTTCTGGGCGCGTTTTTTTTTCTGGTACAACTCCAGTACGCGCAGGACCTCGTCGGGGTCCACGGGGTGTGTTTCGAAACGCTGTTCCACGATCGCGCGCACGGCCTGGCGCCGGTTGACCGCCCCGCTCAGGAGCGACAGGACCACTTCCGGCTTGGGAAACTCCTTGCCTTTCAGCTTCAATTCGGAGAGGCAGGCCTTGATCAGAGTGATGGAATCGTCGTGATCCAGAATGGTGAAATCGAGACCGTATTGCAGCAAATGGGCGTGCCGGCGCAGGATGCGGTTGGCCATGTGGTGGAACGTGCCGCCCCACAGCCCGCCGACACTCCCGCCCACCAGGGCTTGGGCGCGTTCGAGCATTTCGCGTGCGGCGCGGTTGGTGAAGGTCAGGAGCAGGATGCGCCGGGCATCCACGCCCTTTTGCACGAGGTAAGCCACGCGGTAAACGAGCGTGCGGGTCTTGCCCGTGCCTGCGGCGGCCAGCACGAAGAGCGGCCCATCCGGGGCCGTTACCGTCGCCAGTTGCTCGGCGTTCAGGGATTGTTCGAAGTTGATAGGAGCGGACGGACTTTCCACAAGCAACATGCCTCCCAGCGATCGTCAGCTTAGATCTGTGGAATACCAAGCCGTTTTTTACCACGGATTACACGGATAGCACGGATTGATTTGAATAATATGCAGATGCTGTTTTCTTGCGACGCAAACATATCTTGCACCAGAAAAGACCGCATGTGCTGGAATAAAACATCATTAATTATCCGTGTAATCCGGTTACTCTTTTTTGGACGTGTCCAACGGCCGCCTTACGACGGGCGGTTCATGAGCGGGGCCTGGTTTAGCCGGGATTGCTGTTGGAGCAGGTCGGCGATACTGAAGTCCTTGAGGGCCTCGGCGGAGCCGGCATCCATTTTGCCCATCACGTGCCGGATGGCCGGGTTCAGCATGTCCAAGCCTAAACTACGGGGCGTAACCCCGTTCTGGACCATGACGTTAATGATGTCCTTGACGCGAATCGAATCCGGAATTTTGAGGAGCACGTAGCGACCTCCGCCGTCAGACACGTCCGCCAGCAGGTTGGCCTTTACGAGGGCATCCACGACTTCATGAATCAGCCGGACGGGTACGCGGTGGGTATGCGCGTAGGCATTGATTTCGAAATGGGGCACATTGATCATCATGGACTGCGCCGCGTGTGACATGATGGAAAGCGCCAGCATGATCCGGGACTGGGTGCTGGCCCCGTGTGCCTTTTGCTCCATTTTATAAGTTGAATAATTTTGCAGGGCGAACCCGATTTCAGCGCCCAGCAGGATGATCCACCAGGAGATGTAAAGCCAAAATAGGAATATCGGCACCGAGGCCAAGGTCCCGTAAATGGCGTTGTAGCGGCTGATGCCGATCTGCAATTCGATATAAAACCATTGCCAACCGATCCACAGGGAGCCGCCGATAACTCCGCTGACTATCGCCGGCATGGTCAGTACCCGCGTGTTCGGCATAAGCTTATAGAGGAAAATGAAGGCCACCCAGGTCGCCAGCAGGGGCAGGAACGAGAGAAACCAGGAGTATAGGAAATGGGCATAACCGAAACGTTCCTGGAGCAACTGGATCAGTGCCAGGTTGCTGAGCGTGGCATTGATCGTTGTCGCGGCTACCATCAGGATCGGGACCACCATGACGATACTCAGATAATCCGAGAACTTGCGTAACAGCCGCCGATGCAGGGTTACGCCCCAAACCCGGTTGAACGACATTTCCACGCAACCCAGCACCTGGACCACGGTCCAAAGCAGGAGTACGAGCCCGATCCCGCCCAGCGTGGCAAAATTCGTGTTTTTTACGTACGTGAACAGATTGACTACAAAATCCTGAAACTGGTCCGGCATGGCTGCGATGGACTCTATAATGCGCTGTTCGGCCCAGTCACCCGCGCCAAAGCCCCGCAGGATTGCCAGGGCCAGCGCAAGGATTGGCACGATGGACATCAGGGAACTGTAAGTCAGCGAGGCTGCATGCAGGGGGCACTCGTTGTCCTGGAAACCCTTTAAGACCAGGAATACGACCCGGACAAAATTAATGCCGAGGCGCTTGAGCCGCGACAGCGAATTGAGTTCGATCTCCCAGATGCCCTCGGACATGAATCGCCAGGTGCGCTGGGAAAAGCTCGGTGTAGGTTGTTGGTTCATGGCATTAATCAGAGGTCAACGGCCAGAAGTCAGCTGTCAGCTGACAGAGGTCAGAAGTCAGATGTCAGTCAGCAATCAGTTCTTTGTTCTTAACTTTGCGTTCCTTCTTTATTCGACGTTGGACGTTCGATGTTGGATGTTCGACGTTTTCTTTAGCCAGTTGTCCGATCTCTGATCCTCTGGTTTGCAACATCCCCCAGGCCGCCCAGGTTTTGGCGTCTTGGACGGCGCCGCGGGACATCATGGCTTTCCAGTCGGCTTCGTCAAGCAAAACCACATCCAGATGTTCATCCGGATCGGGGGCAGACACGCCGCCGCCAGCAAGCTCGGCATAAAAAACGGCGATTCGTTCCGTGCAGAAGCCGGGCGCCGTGAATATGGAACCCAGCAGCGTCAGGGTTTTCACAGCGTAGCCGGTTTCCTCGCGGATCTCGCGCCGGGCACACGCTTCCGGTGTTTCGCCGATTTCCAGTGTGCCGGCCACGACCTCCAAAAGCTCCTGCTCGATCGCCTTGCGGAACTGGCGGACAAACACAAAGCGTCCATCCGGCGCGCGCGCCCAGATAGCCACCGCCCCGGGGTGACGGACGATCTCGCGCCGGGCGCGGCGTCCATTATCGAGTGCCACTTCGAGCACGTCGAGTTTGAGCAGACGCCCGTCAAAAACCGGGTGGGAGCTGATGGTTTTCTCATTCATCGCTTGCCGTACATCGTGGCATAGTATTTCTGATACTCACCGCTGCGAATGCGTTCCCACCAGGTACGGTACTGAAGGTACCAGTCCACGGTGGCCTTGAGCGCCGTTTCAAAATCGAACTGCCGGCGCCAGCCTAACTCCGTTTCGATCTTGGTGGAATCAATGGCATAGCGCCGATCGTGGCCGGGCCGGTCCGTGACGTGCTGGATCAGGGAATCCGGTTTGTTCAGCAGCTTGAGGATCAGACGGACGACCTCCAGGTTGGGGACGTCGTGCATACCGCCGATATTATAAACTTCGCCGGCCTTGCCCTGGCGCAGGACGCAATCAATACCCCGGCAATGGTCGCGCACATAAATCCAGTCGCGCACCTGCCGTCCATCGCCATAGACCGGCAGGGGCTTGTTTTCCAGGGCGTTGGCGATCATCAGGGGAATCAGCTTTTCGGGGAATTGGTAGGGCCCGAAATTATTGGAACAGCGTGTAATGACGGCGTCCAGGCCGTGCGAACGGTGCGCGGCGCGCACCATGAAGTCGGAGCCCGCCTTGGTGGCCGCATAGGGATTGTTCGGCTGGATGGGCGACGTTTCCATAAACCGGCCTTCCGACTCCAGGCTTCCATACACCTCGTCCGTCGAAACATGCACAAATCGCCGAACGCGATGAACACGGGCGGTGTCCAACAGGCGCTGGGTGCCGAGAATGTTGGTGCGAATGAAGGCCTCCGGCCCCTCCGGCCCCAACAGCAGGCTGCGGTCCACGTGGCTCTCGGCCGCGAAATGCACAACGGCGTCCATGGCGTGCGCTTGGAACACCGCCGTAACGTCCGCCTCCACGGTAATGTCGCCCTTGACAAACGTGTAGCGCGGGTTCCGCTCGACCGGGCCCAAGTTCTCCAGGTTGCCGGCATAGGTCAGCGCGTCAAAATTGACGATCTGTATGTCCGGGTATTCGGTCAGCATGTAGTGAATGAAGTTGCTGCCAATGAACCCCGCCCCGCCGGTAATCAATAATTTCATAGTATTTACTCTCTTGCCATTGCGCCTTTCGCGGATTACCATTGCTAAAATTAAAACACATGATATGATAACCATATTGAATTTCCAATCCAA
Organism: Kiritimatiellota bacterium; assembly: GCA_008636095.1. GTDB lineage: Bacteria > Verrucomicrobiota > Kiritimatiellia > JAAZAB01 > JAAZAB01 > VSJD01. The sequence goes on from VSJD01000128.1 coordinate 5,583, forward strand.
TCTTTTTGGGTACACGGGGTCATACTAATGAAACAGCCGAGAGCCACGCTTTATTGCTTGGGATTCGCTATGGCGGGGTGGGGGGCCGCCCTGATGGCGCACGCCGTTACGACAACGGATTTCAGCCGCTACCAGGTGGTCCTTGATCGCAAGCCGTTCGGTGAAGTGGCGCCCATTGTCGTACCCGGGGCCACGGACTTGGCGGCGGCCGAGTCGTTTGCCAAGGACTATGAAATGAAGGCCATCATTGACGATGGCGATAAGATCCAGGTGTGTGTTCTGGACAAGAAAACCAACAAGCACATCTATCTGGACATCGGCCAGGAAATCAGTGGCATGCAGTTGGTCTCGGTGAATTACGACAAGGAAGAGGCAGTCCTGAAAATGGGCGTCGAAACCACTGTTATCAAACTCCATCCTGACAAGGACAAGAATAAAGGCGTGGCCTCGGCCATGGCGGGCGTGCCGGGTCTGCCCTCGTTCGGGATGCCTCGGAAAAACATGGCCGCGGAGAACACAGCCTCGCCCTTCAACTTGAATAACCAGGGCAGTGGCACCCGCAAGCCGTTTTTCTCGGATATAAGAAGGCGTGGCGCCTCGCCTTTTCAACGCATGGGCACCAATGTGCCATTCCAGGCCAAGAGTCTGGAGTCCTTTTTCAAGCCAAACACCAATATGACAACGCCGTTTGTCTCGCCCTTTCGGCCGCAGGTCTCGCCGTTCACGCCGGTCAATACGCCCGCTCAGGATGAAGGGACCGCCGCAGTCGGTCAGCCGGTTGCTCAGCCGGCTGATCTGAACCCTCAGATGCAGCCCAGTCCGGACCCGGGGTATTCGCAAACTCCGATACAGCCCGCGATAATGCCATTCACCGTACCGGTTGAGGATGACGGGACCGGCGAAAGCGAGGAATAAGAATCATGGGCAATGAGCCGTCCCGGGGTATTTCGGTCATTCTTCCCTGCCTGAACGAAGAAGCCTCACTGGGTCAGGTCATCGAACTGGCGCGCCGCGGGATTGCCAAATTGGGCCTGCCGGAAGACATCATCGTGGTGGATAATGGTTCCACCGACCGTTCTGCCCAGGTGGCCCGCGCGCACGGGGCCCGCGTCCTGACGGAGCCGCATCGCGGCTATGGCTCCGCCCTGCGCAAGGGATTCGAAAATGTCCGCTATGAAATCATCGTCATGGGCGACGCTGATTTATCCTATGACCTTTCCTCGTTGGACGTGCTCGTAGCGCCGCTTCTGAAGGGTACGGCGGATTTTGTGATGGGCAATCGGATGAACGATATTCAACCTGGTGCCATGCCTCGGCTCCACCGGTATGTTGGCAATCCAATGCTTTCGGCCACCCTGCGTCTGCTCTTTCACAGCAACACCGTGCACGATGCGCACTGCGGCATGCGAGCCATTACCCGCTGTGCCTATTGCCGTTTGTACTGCGTCACGACCGGCATGGAATTTGCCAGCGAGATGGTCATACGCGCCATCCGCTGTAACCTGCGGATTACCGAGCGGGATATTACCTATCGTCCCCGGGTGGGGGAATCCAAATTGCATTCGTTCCGGGATGGCTGGCGCCACCTGCGCTTCATGATTCTGCACAGTCCAACGCTCCTGCTCCTGACGCCGGGGATCGTGGGATGGGTGATTGGACTGGCTATCTCCCTGCCGCTGGCGTTTGGCCCGCTCATCATCCATGGGCGTCTGGTGGATATCCATTGCATGCTGATCGGCGGCGTGCTGAACATTCTGAGTATCCAGATCATCACCATCGGGCTTCTGGCCAAGGCCTATGGACATCTCTCAGGTCTGCATGAGGACGCGATTATCGCCTGGTTCTATCGCTGGTTTACCTTTGAAAAAGCCTGCATCGTATCGGCCCTGGTGATCGGCACGGGCCTGGTGCTCACGCTTTGGATCCTGGCGCAGTGGGTGGCCAGCGGGTTCGGCGCGCTGAATCAACAGCGTCTGCTGTTTTTCGCCCTGATCTGCCTGGTTAACGGCGTGCAGATCGGCGCGGCCTCGTTCCTGTTCAGCATTATGGCGTTGCCGCGTCATATTGACCGGCTGCCGCCGGAATCCGAAAACACGGGCATTATGGATACATGAAGAAATGTAGAATGATGAATGCAGAATGCAGAATGTGGAATTCATCCGGATTTCCCAGATTTTTCTCTGACGGTTTCTGCATTCTGCATTCTGCTCGCCTGGGCGAAGCGCTACGGCGGAGCCTGGTATTCTGCATTTCTGTTCTGTCGGCAAGAGGTGGTCTTTGAAAATATCCGTGGTTATTCCGGTGCTGAATGCCGCCGGCACGCTTCCCGCACTCCTGGAAGCTCTGGCGGAGCAACACCCTTCGCCGCCGGACGAAATAGTCCTGGTGGATTCCTTGTCCACTGACGACACGCGCCGGATCGCGCTGGCGCAGACCAATGTGCGCGTCGTGCCGCTGGCGCGGTTTTCGCATGGCCGCGCCCGTAACCTCGGCGCACGGGAGGCGACGAGTGAGATCATAGTGCTGATGACGCAGGACGCCCTGCCGGCGGACGGCCACTGGCTGGCAGAGTTATTGGAGCCGCTGGCCGATCCCCAGGTGGCGGCGGTGTATTCACGTCAAGTGCCGCGGCCGGATGCGCCGCCCACGGAAAAGTTTTTTCTGGCTTACCATTTTCCGCCCGGTCCGCCGTTGCGGCGTGTACGGCTGGAGGGGCGCGCATTGGCCTTGGCGGACGTGTTTTTTTCCAACGTCAGCGCCGCCGTGCGCCGCGAGGCCCTCCTGCAACACCCGTTCGACGAAGCGCTCATCATGAGCGAAGACCAGCAGTTTGCGCGCGACCTGATCTTGGCCGGCTATACGATAGTTTATCAGCCCTCTTCCGTGGTCGTGCACTCGCACCGCTATTCGCTCGGCACGGCGTTTCGGCGCTATTTCGACAGCGTGTATTCGCTGACGCTTATTTTCCCCGCGCATGATCTCAAGGTCAGTGCCGCCATGGGCCGGCGCTATCTGCGGCAGGAAATATGTTATATGCTCCGGCATCATCCGTTGTATGTTCCCTACTATTGCCTGTACACGCTCTGCAAAATGGCGGGAGTGCTGTGCAGTCATTTTGCCGACCGCATGCCTTTGGGCCTTGCCCGTGCCTGCAGTCTGCACCGTTACTACTGGGAAGAGAAATCCGAGGACGAACGTGTGCCGGACAAGCCTTTATGAATTAGATCCCGTGGCGGGGCAACTTTAGGTAGGGCGGAACAGCCTGTTCCGCTGCGGCCGGACTGGCAGTCTGGCCCTACCTTAAGATGCTGCCATAAGCGACCGCAAATTTAACATTCCATGAACTTGGTCGTAGTCATTCTAAACTGGAACCAGGCGGCGGCCACCATTCGCTGTGTCGAGGCTGTGGCCGCCTGGACGTATGTGGCGCCCGATATCTGGGTTGTGGACAATGCCTCGCAGGACGGCAGTCGGGACTTGATCACGAAGCAATGTCCCACGGCCCATGTCCTGGCCAGCGACAGCAACCTGGGCTTCGCGGGCGGCAATAATCTGGCCCTGCGTCAGATCCTGTCCCGATACCCGCCGGAGCGGCGTGATCGGGATGTCGTGCTCCTGCTGAACAACGATGCGGTCATCAGCGAGGACCAGGTTCAGCACCTGCTGACGGAACTCGAAACGCACCCGCGCCTGGGGCTCGTTGGTCCGCTCCTGGATGAGCGGCGTGGCAAGGAAAAAGTCTTTACTGCCGGCGGACGTGACATTGCGCGGCATCTCGGGACGCGCCATGAGTGTTCGGCGTCAGATCTTCCCGCCCTGATCGCGACACACCGGCTCCTGGACGTGGATTACGTGCCGGGTACTGTTGCTCTCGTCCGGGCCGAAGTGTTCCGGACCGTGGGATTGTTCGATGAGGACTATTTTTTCAGTGGTGAGATGGCCGATTTGTGCCGCCGGGCCGGTGATCAGGGTTATGCCCGTGCGATTTGCACGCGTGCCTGTGCAACGCATGAACCCGGCGGAGGTGCGCGCTCCACGCTCTATCGCTATTATACGCTTCGCAACCGGTTTCTTTACATCCGTAAATTTTATCCTGCTCGAAGTGGGATTTATCCATCCCGGCGCGCGCTGTTCGCTTACCTCTGGAGTATCGCTGGGCTGGTGATGGCCTCACGCTCGTTGATTCAGGGCAGCCCGGTGGAAGCACGCGCGGCCTGGCGCGCCCTGTGCGACGGCTTGGCCGGACGGTTCGGGAATCGGAATGAATTGTTCTTGTAAAATGGCAAATGCTCGGATAACAGCGTCTTACTCATACCATACGGATATTTTGCCACGGATATCACGGATAACACTGATAAATGAAAGAAAATCCATTCCTACACACCCTTTGTCCTTTTTAAATTTCAATTGAATTAGAAGTATCCGTGTAATCCGTGGTGAGTAGTTGCGTAAAATGAACACAAAAGCAACCATAGTTATTCCAGTTTGGAACGGGGCTGCCTGGCTGGCGGCGTGCCTCGACGCCCTGGCGGCGCAGTCGTTCCGCGATTTTGCCGTGATCGTGGTGGATAATGGCTCGACCGACAACAGCCGCGCGCTGGTGGCGCGGCATGCGCCGCAGGCGCCGCAGGCCGCATTGATCGCCTGGGAGCGCAACCGTGGATTTGCCGCCGCCGTGAATGCCGGTATCCGCGCCAGCCGTACGGAGTACGTGGCACTCCTGAACGTGGATACTTCGCCGCGCCCGGACTGGCTGGCGAACCTTGTCCAGGTGATGGACAAGAGCGCTTCGGATGTTGGCGCCCTGGCGTCCAAAATGCTTTCCATGGCAGATCCGGCAGTGATTGACGACTGCGGCGACAGCCTGTCGTGGCAGGGCGCCGCCGCCAAGCGAGGGCATGGCCGGAGTGCGGCTGAATTTGAAAGGGGTGAAGAAATATTTTCACCCTGCGCCGGCGCCGCGCTATACCGGAAATCATTTTTGGATGAGTTGGGCGGATTCGACGAACGCTTTTTCGCTTACCTTGAAGACGTGGATTTGGGCCTGCGCGGGCGGTTGCGCGGCTATCGCTATCTTTTTGTGCCATCGGCTGAGGTTTTGCATCAAGGTCATGGGAGCGGTCTGCCCCAAGCGCGCTATGTGCGCCTCATAACGCGCAACCGGATTCTACTGCTTTTGAAAAACCTGCCGGTGCGCCTGCTTATCCGGCATGCGGCGTCCTTGCTTTATGGCCAGATTTATTTTTTCATTGCCTATCGGCGGCCGTTGGCCGCGCTGGCCGGCTATTTCTCGGTCCTGCCGGTACTGCCGCATATTGTGCGGGAACGCCGGGCGATTCAAAAGAACCTGAAACTCACGTTGGCGCAGGTGGAGCATCTGCTGACGCCGACAATGAACGAGCCACGCTTGCGGGAATTGGCGCGGCGATGGTGGCGAGGATAGGCGTCTTCCACATAAAATAGTTGTCGAAGACCTAATTCGTGAATTAACCACATGGAAGAACGCAAAGATCGCATAGAAAACAAGAATGGTTTTATCTTTGTGTTCTTCCATGAGAAGGCTTGTCAAGAAGCGACTGACGTGGCAGGCGCTGGGCTCCGATCCTGAGGCATGTTATGCTTCCATTCGCACTCTATAATGGGTCATTAATTCAGACCCGGTGC
>VSJD01000330.1 GCA_008636095.1 Kiritimatiellota bacterium
TTCTTACATATAGAAACGGTAAAAAGGCTTGACAACGCGCCGTTTCAACATTATTACATACATAGTAAGGCATGCAGGATAGATGACGATGGGTTGGTGTTAAACCCTAAAGGTTCTAAAGGTTGCCTATGGGTTGACCAAGCTGGTCTGCCATGAAAAAGGACACGAAAAAATTATCGGACGCCGCCAAACACCGCCACCCTGCCAAAGAGTGGCTGGGGAGTAATAAGCAATACCGGGCACTGTTTGACAGTGCGGGCGACGCCATTTTTATTCATGACTCAAAAGGACGAATACTGGCAGTGAACACGACGGCCTGCGAGCAATACGGTTATACGCGGTCTGAACTGATGTCCATGACGGCCAGCCTTATGGTCATCCCGGAAAAACGTATTCATGTTAAGAAGCGCTTCGCACAGATGATGAAACGAGGACGTCTCAAGTTTGAGACCGTGCACCAGCGCAAGGACGGAACATCCCTTCCGATAGAGGTAAACTCGCGGAGAATAACTTGGAATGGTCAAGCGGCGATAATGAGCATTTGCCACGACATCACCGAGCGCAAACGAGCAGAGCAGATGCTGATTGAGACCGCTGAAGATAAATTTAAAACTATTTTTAACCATGCCAGTGATGGAATCATATTAGCCGATCCTGAAAATAAGAAATTTTACACTGGTAATAATGCGTTTTGCCGAATGCTTGGTTACCGCTTGGAAGAAATCACAAAATTAAGCGTCATGGATATCCATCCGGGAAAAGACCTGCCTTATGTTATGGAACAGTTTAAAGGACAAGCCATGGGGAATTTTACCTTGGCCAAGGATATGCCCGTAAAAAGAAAAGACGGCAGTGTGTTTTATGCCGACATTAATGCCACCGTCATGACCATTGCCGGAAAGATATATATGGTGGGGTTTTTCCGTGATATCACCGAGCACAGGCAGACGGAGAAGGCGCTGAAGACAAGCGAACAAAAGACACGCGCTGTTTTTGACCAGACCTTCCAATTTATCGGTCTGATGACAACAGACGGGACTTTGATCGAGGCCAACAGGACGGCCTTGGAATTCGGCGGTATCGAGACATCCAGTGTTTTGGGTAAGCCCTTCTGGGAGACTCCCTGGTGGACACATTCACCCGAATTGCAGGAAAAATTGCGCCTAGCTATAAAAAAGGGCGCACAGGGCGAGTTTATTCGTTTTGAAGCGACACATTTTGCAAAAGACGGCACATTACATTACGTAGATTTTTCCCTCAAGCCGGTGAAAGACGAAGCCGGCAAAGTGATCTTCTTGATCCCCGAAGGCCGCGACATCACCGAGCGAAAGCAGGTGGAAGATGAAGTCCGCAAACTGAACGAAAGTCTGGAAAAGCGCGTCCAAGAGCGCACCACCGAACTGGCGCGCGCAAACCAGGAGCTGGAAACGCTGATTCGCATTGCGTCGCATGACCTGCGCTCGCCGCTGGTCAACATCCAGGGATTTAATCAGCTCTTGAACAAAGCTTGGGACGTGATCAGTCGTATCCTGGCGGACGCGGTCCTGCCGGACGAAACGCGCCAGGCCCTCGTCGCGTCCCATGAAAAAGCCGCCAAAGCCATGCGGTTCATTAATGCCGGCGTGGAAAAAATGAACGGTCTGATCAGCGGGCTCCTGCGGTTGTCGCAGTTGGGCCGTGCGCCGCTGGTGCTTCAAACGCTGAATATGAACGCCTTGCTGCAATCCGTGGTGGAAGCCATGGCGTTCCAGATTCGGACGGCCGCCGCGGAGGTGACGGTGGATGACCTGCCAGCTTGTCGGGCCGATGCGACGCTGATCAGCCAGGTATTTTCGAACCTGCTGGATAATGCCATCAAGTACCGTGATCCCGCCCGGCCCCTGCGCGTGCAAATCTGGGGCCACCAGGAAAAAGACGCGCGCGTGGTGTATTGCGTCGAGGATAATGGGCTGGGCGTGGCGCCGGAGTATCAGCAGAAAATATGGAACTTGTTTTACCGGCTCAACCCGCAAGGAAGCGGCGCGGGGGAGGGTGTCGGCTTGCCGACCGTTCAGCGGATTGTGGAGCGGCATGGTGGCAAGGTATGGATGGAGTCGGAAGTCGGCAGGGGCAGTCGGTTTTTCCTGGCCTTGCCGGCGGCCGCAAAGGAGGCGGCATCATGATCACCGCGCATACCAACGTTACGATCCTGATTGCCGAGGATGATGAAGGCCATGCCGAGCTGATTATGGAACAACTGCGGAGCGCCGGCGTATCCAATGAAATCATACGTTTCCAGGATGGCCAGGAACTTTGGGACTACCTGATGGCCGAAGGCCGACGGACTTCCCCGTATGACGGCCATGGCTTTCTCTTGCTCCTGGATATCGTGATGCCCAGGCTAGACGGGCTGGAAATCCTGCGGCGTATCAAGACCGACAAGCAGTGGCATAATCTGCCAATTATCATGCTGACGACGACGGATGATCCGCGGGAGATTGAGAGTTGTTACACCCTCGGCTGTAACTGCTATATCACGAAGCCAATGGAATATGAAAGGTTCACAGAAATGCTGAAACGGTTAGGTTTGTTCCTGATGGTAGTCCAAACACCGAAAATCCCGCCGCAAGACGGATGAAGGAGGGCAAAAAACATGACGTCAAAAACCAGCAAGGTGCTTTTAATCGAAGATGACCAGGCCGATGCCCAGCTCATCATGGAAATCCTGCGGGAAGAACCCGAGAACGCAATGGAAATCCTGCATGTGAGCAACCTGGCCCACGGCCTTGAGACGCTGGAGCGCGGCGGGATTGATGTTGTGCTCCTCGACTTGACCCTGCCGGATAGTTCGGGTCATAACACGTTTGCCATGCTCGCAAAGCATGTCCCGACGATGCCCGTCATTGTGCTGACGGGAATGGACGACAAGGAGATGGCCATCCGGATCGTCCAAGAAGGCGCCCAGGATTATCTGGTGAAAAGCCTGGTGGATTACACCATGCTGGCGCGCTCGATCCGGTACTCGATTGAGCGCAAGCGGACGCTCCTGGAGAAAGACCAATTGATCGGCCAGCTCCGGGAGACGCTGGCCGACGTGAAAATGTTGAGCGGCTTATTGCCGATTTGCGCCTCCTGCAAGCATATTCGGGACGACAAGGGCTACTGGCACCAGGTGGAATCTTACATCCAACAGCATTCCTCCGCCGTGTTCACCCACGGCCTCTGCCCGAAGTGCTCGCAAAAAATTTACCCAAAAGCGGCGGCCGGCAATGATATTCCCGGATAGGATTCGATAAAGTGTTCACGGAACACTGAAATTGGACATTAGAAATTTGGTCTTCACGCTTTCTCTGGTCTGGCGTCCGCCATCTGGCGTCTGGTGTCCTCTTCAGTCCGTCCCCCGTCCTACGGTCCCGTGTCTTCCAGTTCGAAATCAATCGTGATGTCCTTGTAAGCGCCGCCGAAGCCAAATGGCAGTGCCGGTAAATTTTTCACTGATTCCACGGCGGTCATGACGGACGTATCCATGAGGCCGTTGCCGGATGTGTCTACCATCTTTTTCTGGACAATCTGGCCATCCTGCCGGACGCGAATCAGAACCGACGTCACCAAACCGCGCTTGCCCGCTAACGCGCTCGGTTGGGCCCAAGCATCGTACATGACCGCACGCACCTGGGCCAGATACCAGCCGTAGGGCGTCGCTTCGCCGGAGCCCGAGCCGGTGCCATACCCGGCGGCAGGGGCGCCGACACTCGCCACGGCGGTTCCCAGCATGCGGCGAATCCGGGCTTCGGATAATTGTTTTACCGGTCGCTTGGCGGCGGGAACCGTGCGCCGGACCAGGTTGGTGCTTATTTCGATTTTCGGTTTTTTTGCGTTTTCGGTTAAATTCGTTTTCGGCGCGGGCGGTTCCGGAATGGGTTCGGGGACATTCACCGGATCCGGTTTTGCAGGCTCGGCTATGGCGTTCTCCGGTTCCGCTATCGGCGCGGACGGCGGACCCGGCTGGAAATCCACGAAGAACGTCAGGTCCTTGGGCGGGCGCCGGAAGTGGCAGGAGGCTAACGAAAACGCAATCAGGGCGTACACGCAGGCCACATGCACCGCCACGCTGATCATCATATTACGCAGGTAAGCATTCTTCATGGCGCACTTCTGTGTCCCAAGATTATTCCGCCTGGGATACCAGCGCCATCTTGCTGAGGCCGGCGTCGTGCAGAATGCGCATGACATCCATGACCCGGCTGTATTTCAGGTCTTTATCCGCGCGCACAAACACCGTGATGGCAGGATCCGTTTTGCCCAGGCGGTTCATTTCCGTCGTCATCTGGCTTTCCGTGACCGGACGGTTGTCCAGGAAGATGGCGCCGTCCAGACGCACGCTGACGGTTCGGGAGCGATCCGGCTTCAGCTCCGCGGCCTTGCCGTGGGGCAGGTTCACGTGCACCCCTTGCTCCATCAGGGGATAGGTGATCAGGAACACGGTCAGGAGTATGAAAGCGAAATCAAGCATGGGAACCAAATTGATTTCGCCGACCGCGTGGAGTGTTGTCCTGGTTCGTCTGGCCACAAAAGGTTCCTCGCCTATTTCCGGAGGCTGTGACGTTCAATGTCGGCCATCAGCTCCTCGGCAAAATGTTCCATCATCGTGCTCAGAATACGGATGCGGCTGGTCAGCATGTTGTAGGCGATCAGCGACGGGAGCGCCACGATCAGACCGGCGAGCGTCGTAATCAGCGAACCGGAAATGCCCGGGGCCACGGAGGAGATGGTCGCCATACCCTGGATGGCCAGCCCGCCAAAGGCATCCATAACCCCCCACACCGTGCCCATCAACCCGATGAATGGCGCGGCCGTCACGGCCGTGGCGAGGACCACGACATTTTTCTCCAGCTGAATGACCTGCTCATCCACCGTCTGGTCAATGATGTTGCGCACGATTTTCATGTCCGTATCGTTCAGCTTCGGCGTGGATTCAGTTGGCTGGCTGACGAACCACTCGGCCGGGTTGATGCCGCGCGCCTCGATCAGGCCGTGCAGAGTCCGGCAGGCCGCGCGGTACATCATGTACAGCGGACAGCCGAAAAAACTCTGGCGTTTCACGATCAGGGCCAGGGGTTGCGGCTCGCTCTGGTAAACCGCCAAAAAGCGTTTGGATTCGCGGGTGGCCCGGCGGTATTCCCTGAACTTGGTCACCATGATGGACCAGGCCACTACCGACCCGATCAAGAGCAGGACCACCAGCGCTTTACCGGCCGTGTTAGCCCGCAAAAAGGCGTCCACCAGGTCCGCCTGGGGAAACATTGGCAGAAAAAAAAGCATTGTATTCATATTTCACGCATTATAACGGGGAAATGGTCAATGGTCAATGACCCATAAGAAATGGTTAATGGTAAATGGTGGATGGTTGATGTGGCCTGACAGAACGCATGGCTTTACCCCGTTGTGGTCGAGTCATTTACCATTGACCATCAACCATTGACCATTCATCATGGACCATGCTTTGCTTTGCCATTACGGCGCGGCGAAGGGGGAAATGACCCGCAGTTTTTTTATGATGGGCGGCAGATTTTCCAGGACATACTCAATGTCCGCCGCCGTATTGTAGCGGCTGAGGCTGAACCGGATCGAGCCGTGGGCCGCCATGAATGGCACGCCCATGGCCCGAATCACATGTGAGGGCTCCAGCGACCCCGACGTGCAGGCCGAGCCGGACGAGGCTGCGATCCCGCAATCGCTCAGGTGATACAGAATGGATTCGCCCTCGATATACTGAAAACTGATGTTGAGCGTATTGGGCAGGCGATGTGCTTCATCGCCGTTCACACGTACGTCCGGACATGCGGCCAGGATGCCCGCCTGCAGGCGATCACGCAAGGCCGCTACGCGTGTTATCTCGTCGCCCAGCGCCCGGGCAGCCAGCTTGCAAGCGCACCCCAGACCGACAATGTACGGCACATTTTCGGTACCGCCCCGCTTGCCGCTTTCCTGGTGCCCGCCCAGGAGTAAAGGACGTATGCGCGTGCCCCGGCGGATGAACAGCACCCCAATGCCCTTGGGCGCATGCAACTTGTGGCCGGAAAGCGAAAGCAGGTCCACCGGCAAGTGCCGGACATCAATCGGCAGTTTGCCAGCCGCTTGGACGGCGTCGGTATGCATAATTCCCCCGGAGGCCTTGACCAGCTCAGTGGCTTCCGCTATCGGAAAGATCACGCCGGTCTCATTGTTTGCCCACATCAGGCTGACTACGGCGCGGCCCCGGCTCAGGGCCAGCCGCAAATCGTCAAGGCGGATCTGGCCCTTGCCATCCACCTCCAGTTCGATGACGGGAACACCGTGTTCCTTCAGCATGCGGCATGGCTCCAGGACAGCCGGATGCTCCACACGGGAGGTGATGACGTTGATCGGGGCATTAGCCGCTTCGACCGCGCCGCGAATGGCCATGTTATCGCTTTCGGTACCGCAACTCGTGAACAGGATTTCCGAGGGATCCGCGCCGATCAGCGCGGCCACCTGCGCGCGCGCCAGCTCCACGTGACGGCGCACCTGGCCGCCGAACACGTGCATACTGGAGGGATTGCCCCACAGCTCCGTGAAAAAAGGCAGCATGGCCTCGATCACTTCCGGGGCCGGCTGGGTGGTGGCATTGTTGTCCAGATACACAGTTCTCATGAGTGGCCTCTTGGACAATCAAATCGGGCCTTTTCTTCATTCTTCATTCTGCATTCTGCATTCATCTTCATGGGTGGGCCTCCTCAACCACCAGGTTCGGCGCCACGAATTCCCGTAACTTGGCTTCCACCACATCCTTCAAAGTGAACCGCGCCACCTGGCAATTGGCGCACATCCCGCGCAGGGCCACTACCACGCGGTTGTCCACCACGTCAATCAGCTCAATGTCACCGCCGTCTTTTTTGAGCGCGGGCCGGATTTCCTTCTCCATGGTTTCCTCGATAAGCCTGATCTTTTGAAGCGTGGTCAAGCTTGGGCCGGGTTGTGGCGTCACGGGCACGGCCGGCTCTTCGTCACGGATACGGGTGATGATCGCCTCGATCTCGTCCCGGCACTTGCCGCATCCGCCGCCTGCCTTGCAGTAGTTGGTCACCTGTTCAACGGTTGTCAGCCGGTTTTCGCGGACCACGCGCACGATTTCATCTTCGGTCACGCCGAAGCAGTGGCAAACGACCTGGCCTTCCAGGATTTTTTTGGAGGTTTTGCCGGTGCGGTAGTTGGCAATGGCCACCTCCAGGGCTTCGCGACCCATGACCGAGCAGTGCATTTTCTGCTCCGGCAAGCCGCCCAGGAAATTAGCAATGTCCTGGTTGGTGACTTTTTCGGCTTCCGCCAGCGTAAGCCCCTTGATCATCTCGGTCAGGGCCGAGGAGGAGGCAATCGCGCTGGCACAGCCAAAGGTTTGAAACTTGACGTCCGCAATGCGACCTTGCTTATCAAGCTTGAAGCCCAGCTTCAACGCGTCGCCGCAGGCCATGGAGCCGACTTCGCCCACGCCATCCGGGTCTTTAATGGTTCCCACGTTGCGCGGATTGCGGAAGTGATCCAGTACTTTATCCGTGTATTCCCACATACTTCGTTTCCTGTTAGAAGACCTTCCCGCGCGGGGCTTATTCCATGACTGTGACAGGAAAAAATACCACGCTTTCTTTCCGATATCCAGAACCAAAAACAAAAAACCGTTGGCCTAAATCCTGAGCCATGCTATTCTGTCGATCTATTTCTGGCACACCATGAAACCACACATTTTGATTTGCAATGATGACGGCATTTATGCGCCCGGGATTATGGCGCTCCACGAGGCCGTGCGGGATATCGGCGAGATTACCGTGGTCGCGCCCGATGCCGAGCAGAGCGCCGCGGGCCACTCCATCACGCTTTCAAATCCGATTAAAATCAAGCAGGTCCGGCGCAATGCGCAGTTCGAGGGCTATGCCGTGGTGGGTACCCCGGCCGACTGCATCAAGCTGGCCGTCACGGTGCTGTTGGCACGCCCGCCGGACCTGATCATCAGCGGCATCAACCTGGGACCGAACGCGGGCATCAGCGTGATTTATTCCGGCACGGTTTCGGCCGCCACGGAGGGCGCGATTCTCGGCATCCCCAGCATGGCGATTTCGCTGGCAACGTTTGAAAACCCGCTCTGGGAAACCGCCGCGCACGTCGCGCGCCGGCTGACGCAGGAACTTATTACCCGCGGCCTGCCCTCCGAAGGCCTGGCGCAGGAGGGACTGCCCGCCGACACTTTGCTCAACGTCAACGTTCCCAACCGGCCGCTGAGCCAGATCAAGGGACTGGCGGTGACACGCATGGGGCGCTCGCGCTTCGCCGAAATTTTCCACAAGCGCACCAACCCGCGCGGGGACACCTATTACTGGATGGACGGCGAACTGAAGATCACCGGGGATACCGAGGGCACCGATATCCAGGCGCTGGCCGATGGCTATGTGTCGCTGACGCCCATCTGGTTTGACCTGACCCACGCCGCCGCCCTGCCAAAACTGAGGGACTGGAATCTGGTCCTGTAAGCTCGGCTTAGTATCAACCCCTACAGTCTCGGCATCCCATCGGGACACCAGTGGACTCATTTATAAAATAAATCCGAGCTGGCCAATAACATTCCCGCCGTAATCAACAAAAGTCCGATCCATTGAGAAAACAGGAGATGGCTGTCAAACACCCAGCTTAAAACAACTTGCGAAACCAGAAACGCTCCACCCGTGCCCAGTGCCAATGCCAGGTTGGGATTCATGCGCACATACAACTTCATCAGCAACAAAATACTGGAGCCGCCCACTACGTTTCCCGCGGCAAATCCGAGCCACCATTTGACGGAACTCCCTCCGCTTCCGTACTTAAAAAAAATTTGCGCCACCGCCTGCATGACCCAAAATATCAGAAGTAGCAAGGCAACAATAAAAAATTCGAATGAAAAAAACTTTGTTGCGGTCATAATAATTTTGGTTCCTCCGTAAAATTTATGGGCGTTCAATCCGTCGGTAACCCGAAGCATATATTAGCGGGCCTTAAAATGAATGACCGTCGTGTCATAAGCCGGCGCCGTGCATATGATTATTTCCGGATCAGCATAAACCTCGCCCGTAACATGGTTTTCCGCCGTTACCCGGTTTGAGGCGTATTTGACGCGAAAGTCGTTCTTCAACGTCACTTTTTCATCCTTGGCCGTGTTGTTGAAGATGAACACAACCCGGTCTTCGCCTTTGATCCAGACGCTGTAATCCAGCGGCTTATCCAGCGTGGCCACCTGGTCAAACCTGGTCCCCTCCAGGAAGAAATCTTCAAAGGTTGTCAATACCTGAATTCCCTCCCTGACCAACGACCACGTCTGGCTGTCAAAATTACCTCCCCAGCTGTAAATTTGAAAACCATCGGCCTCCGTCAACGCCACGGACTGGATAGCGTCGTTTTTTGCCAGGGGATAATGCGGCGACTGCGTCTTCACCGTATTCAACACTTTCACTTTCCTTCCGCTGTCGGCTTTCAACGCTTCCCGGATTAGTTTTATTTCTTCCAGCCCGGGATTTTTCCCTCGTAAAGGACCGTGAATATCCATAAACACGTCCACATACCTGCCGGCCGCAGGGGGATAAACACCGTAAAATTCGCAGTGATGCCAGGGGGCCTCCGCAGTCGGAATTGCCTGATAACTGCCCGAATATAGATAAAATCGGGCAGAGGGATTGACTTCTCGGACCGCTTTAATCATTGATTGCCACATTCTCCCGTTTTGATCCCCTCTGAATTTCAACCATTCCAGCGGATAATTTGACAGAATTGACCGCGCTGGTTCCGCCAAATCCTGAAACGGATAGTCTTTCTCAAGCATAACTCGCTTCTCGGGCGCCTGAATGATATCCTTTATCCCTGTATATTTTTTGAATTCTTCTATGCAGGTCGGACAAAAACAGCTTTCTGTCTTCGATTTATAGGGAACACATAAAATATTAGCCAACTCAAAGTCCCACATCAGTCCATCCCATTGATTGAC
>VSJD01000329.1 GCA_008636095.1 Kiritimatiellota bacterium
CCGGGCCCCCTCTTTTAAGAATTCGCGAATGACCCGCCAATAGTCGTCATGTTCATCGCGTACTCTGGTTGGACAAGATTTCCGTAGACTGGACGCCTTATTCGTTTGTCCGAACTGATTAACATATTCATTGATCGCCAACTTGCCCGGAGCAGGCGGATGATTTGACACATACTCATCCAACCCACTATTCCAATAAGGAAAATAAAGATATGGGATGGCAGCCATACCGCGCTGTTTGATTTTTCCGGCCAAAGGATCGCGCAAATTCATCTTCTTAACGTTGCCGCAATAGGGTGACTGCCAGGGATTAAGATCGAGTTCCGTTAAATGCGTCTTGATCCCGCACGATTTCGTCAGATCAAGCAGATAATCCTGAACGCGATCGACTTGGGACTCCATACAGTCTTCCGCCGCTGACCATAACACTGTTTCCAACGTCTTTGGCTTTTTGACGGCCTTATCTTCAACTATGACGCGCAACGCTTGCTCCGGAACAGAATATTGTTTCCCGTTAATCTCGTATTCATAATGGGCCCGGATTTCCGTTTCCTTTTCCCCGCCGCCGATTTTGATCCAGACCGGCATATAACTGAGATAATCCGGCGTGCGTGTAATCACGGCCCGCGCGCGGCAGGCAACTTCATAATCTTCGCCGGGTATTAAAGACTGCAGTCCCGGGGCGTTTGTGCCGGAGGCAACAATGCTTTGCTGTTTTTCCGCTTCCGCATCCCCGGTTTTAATGCGCACGAAATAATTATCATTTTCCTTTTCCAGGCTGACTCCGTTCTTTTGGCCGCCCTTAAACTGTCCAAAAGAACCGTCATTAAAATGCTCTTCAAACACAATTAGTCCGTTTGACTTTTGGCGAACCACGACGTCATCTAAGTCCACGACGCCGCGGCATGAGTTTGCCCCTGACCAACGCATCAACCAGATTGCCATGGTAGAGGTTAAACCAGGAACGTCCTCATGAAAATCCAGCCACTGCCCGCCTGTTCCAGAGATGGGTACAACCGGGATATATGGAGTACTGAGCCATACACTGGCACCGGTAAATCCGATCTTTGGAATACCGAGTTCGTAACGCATGGTTTTTTCATCAGACTTAACGGCACTTACAGAAGATGGATAAATAGAATAATTTTTGCCAAAACAGGAGAAACCGACCAGATGAAGGCCGGCGACCATCTCAAATCCCTTCGGCAAATCGAGGATATACTTGAAATTGCGCACCTGGTCCAATCCTTCCCCGCCCGGAATCGGCAGATAGAGATACTGCATGGAACCGGCCGTCACACGCATCGGACGTTTCAGCCAGAAGATTTCCGGGGAATTAACCTTGACCGTGTTGTTGGTCTGACTGTTGCTCCCGAATGCGTTGGTCAAGATTGATATAACAATTCCGACAACCAGCATGCTTTTCTTGATTTTTGTCATTTGATACCCTTCCATTCATGAGCATTATCAAGCGCAATAAACACTCTGTCGTTTTTGACGCCGTTCAAATAAAAATAATTGTTTTATTGCTTTCCATTTATATTTCTACAGCATGCTTTTCTTTTAAAATACCACGCAGTTTCGAGCCATCCACCTCGCGGGGCAGAATTTTCTTCTTGACCGCCATTGCCGCCGCGGTTCCGGCCGCCTGGCCAAGATTCATGCACGTGCCGGCAATCCGTAAGGAACCATTTGACTCCCGGTCGCTGGAAATACACCGGCCGGCCACAAGCAGGCCTTCAACGCCTTTTGGTACCAGACAGCGATAGGGAATCTCATACCAATCCCCCTTCGGACAAGAATGAGTCCTGACATATTTTTCAAGATCAACAGCAGATTCTTCGGCGTTTTCCGGGTCATGCGTATCGATTGGATGAGAACTGCGACTGATGCCATCCGCGAACTTTCTGCCTGCCAGTACGTCCGCCTTCGTCAGCACATACTCGCCAATAATCCGCCGGGTCTCGCGAACGCCGATATAAGAACCCGTCTGAATGAGATAACATTTCTCCCAACCCGGAATATGTCTTCTGGCAAACAGCAGCAATTCCCACAGGCGCTTGCGCCCTTCCATTTCTGCTTTGGTCAGTTGAAACCGGTCCGTGGCGTCAATTTCCGTGACCATATCAAGATTAAATGTCCGTTCCCCATGAACTCCTTCTGCTCCGGCATCCAGCCACTTGGTGACATAGGAGGGGATGTTAACTATTCCTTTTTTTCTCTCCTGTTCCAGGATTTCATTGATCTTTTTCCAATTAGTATCCGGCAGGTTGTTGACGCCACCTATGCGGGATCGCAAGGTAATCCCCTGCATTCGGCCATCCTTTTTTCTTCCTTTTTCAAACGGCACATTGGCGCTCGCCGCTACGTCGCCATCCCCGGTTGCGTCGATGACCACTTTGGCGCGTAGAAGTCCCATCCCGCCCTTGCCGGTCACGATAATGCCCTTGACGGTGTTGCCCTCGCAAAAAGCCGACTCAATAAAGGTATGAAACAGCATCGCGGCGCCGGAGTCTTCCACCATGCGCTGGGCCACATATTTCGCAATTTCAGGATCAAAGATGGGTACATGCCAGTATGGATCAATATGGATGCCCCCCAGCTTCTCTATTTCATTGCGCAACTCTTTAAAAATGCCCCCATTCATGCCGGCCCTGATTGCATACTCCGTAACCAGGCGGTTTGTCCAGGAACCGCCCAGGCAATTGGAGTTTTCGACAACCAGGGTTTCGGCCCCGTGCCTGGCTGAAGCAATCGCCGCTCCCAATCCGGCCGGCCCGCCGCCGCAGACAATAACGTCATATGCTCCGAGAACGGGAATTTGTTTCTGAAAATTTATGGAAATGGAATTCATAATAAAGTTCCTTCAACTTGCGCGCGTTGTTTCCGCAACTCAATTTTGTCCAATTCTTCCCAAGCCGGCATTATTCCCGAAAAATTCCCTGAAGTTTTAAAAAACTATTTTTATGCCGTCTTGGCCAATCACAATCTCTTTTCCAAAAATTTGCTTGCTGAGCGCCAGAATATCTTTTTCCCGGTCGTTCCATACGGGATGGATGTGGAGGCAAACAATTTTGCCCACCTTCTTCCCGGCAAGGTAGGCCAAAAGGTCTTGGGGTTCAACATGTGCCAGTTCGGCAAGCAGAAGGTCGGTTCCGTCAACAAGGGCATCAAGGTCGTGCACGTCCCCGATATCCCCGGTATATACTATTCGTCTTTTGTCCGGCATTGTCACGGAATACGAGAAACTGTCCGTTGGAACCGATATATCGCTCCGCGACTGATAACGGCGCTTGATATGGGTGTTGGGATGCGCGGAAAAACATATGCTGTCATCCTCAAGCATCAAGCCGGATTTCACGGGGATCATCTCCAATTTAAACGAAAGGGTTTCATCCATCAGATACATCATCCGCAAATATCCCCTTGTTTTTTCACACGCCTGTGGCGGAAGAAATATTTTTAATGGCACGCCCCCTCTTTTTCCTGACAGTTCCATCGTCTGGATAAGCATGGGCAATCCGGCAAAGTGATCGGCATCCATGTGGGAAATGAACACCGCCCGTATTTTGTTATAGTTTATGCCCATCCGTACCATGGAAGCGCTGCACGGTTCCCCGGCATCCATAAGATATATATTTTCTCCAACCTCTATGGCGACCGATTCGGTATAACGGTTCCAGGTCGGAATGCCGGATGCCGTTCCCAATAAATGTATTTTCACTTCCATATTCATAGCTCCACCGTCAGGCCATCCCGCGCCATAAACGCGCGGGGAAATATCCGCCGAACGTCATCCATCATTACGGCTTTCTCCTGGCAATGAATCAGGTATAATCTTTCCGCGTCCGCCATTTGGGCGATACGGGCGGCTTCCGCCGGAGCACTGTGGCAGGCATCATGGATAAGCATGGGCGTCTTGCGCGCTAATTCGGCAAGCGGCGGATGAAACGACGTATCCCCGCTGAAAACCATGGATTGCGCCGTTGATGGATAAGTGATTTTACATGACAGCGCTTCTTCCATTCCGCCTCCACCGGAAAAATGTTTTGCCGCAATCGTTTCCAAAACGAAATCAGCACCTTTATACGTTTTCCCCGGCACGAGCGGCACGACGTCGGTTTCCAACACAATCTCGGAAAACCGCTTTATCTGGAGAAATGCCTTGCTGGCCGCCACGATTTCATTCAAATGTTGGGATGGCCCGATAATCACCAGCGGACTGACCGACTTGCGGGATACTCTATGCGCCCATAGATAAAAAAGTAATTGCGGCAATCCCAGATAGTGGTCCTGATGCAGGTGTGTCAGGATCAGGTACCGGATATCCATTGGATCAAGCCCGTATTCGCGCATTTTCAAAACATTGCACCAACCGGTGTCCACAAGGATATTGCCGTTGATCACAAATGACGCAACTTCTTGTCCAATTTCCGGAGTGCAAGCACCCGTGCCAATAAAAACTATTTTCATGAATTAGGCCTTCGGCAACTTTGCCGTTCTAACGAACGGCCTCTACAACGGATGTGGGTGTAGTGGCGGTTCGGTAGAACCGCAGGATTGAAATTCCTTAGCATTGAATTATTTTTCCCGTCAATCGAACATAATTCTTTGAACCCAAACTATTCGTCTATACTTTCCTGTATATTTTCGCGCCGCAATTACGCTTTCTGGTTTAATCCTTCTCCTCTCGCAATTTACACGGTATTTTAACGGGCAATACCGGTAAAGGTTTTTTATGGATGCGCATACTAAGAACGCGGATTAATTCATGGGCAACATCGGCAGGCGAAAACTCGTTGCGAATAACGGGAAGGCCATACCAAAGGTTAACACCTTTGTTGGCCATCGTGAGTACCATCGGTTGATTTGGTGTGTTAATCTTTCTGTGCGCCAGGGCCAGGGCCACGCCGTACATTGCAATATCATCGGACACAATCAACCCCTGCGGCCATTGCCGCCGCTGATCCCAACCCCGCATTAAAAACAGCATGTCGTTATATGCCGCCTCTTGCAGGCATCCCGCGCTTTTTCCGCACCGCAACTGGTGAATTTCCACGGACGGAATATTCAGTTCCCGCGCCGCCGATTGAATGCCGCTAACATCCAGTCCGTCGCTGGTCACATCTTCCACAACCCGGAAATAGGCAATTTTTTTCACACCCTTTTTTTCCATGCAGGTAACACTGCTCCGTCCAAAACCTTCGTAATCAAATGTTATATCAGTCTCCGGATCACGCGGCGGGCCAAATCGCACAACGGGCAAATCCTTTAAGATACCGCCGACTTTTCGGCTGACAAAACGCCCCAGAATTTGAACAAAGCCGATAAAAAGATAATTGTTCAAGTCGTTGATTAACGATCGGCACGCGGATGACTGCGGTAAATTCCGATTAGTCTTCAATTCTCTCAATCCATCGTAAGCACGGCATGTCCAGCAGCAATCTTTCAGGTTCTCAAGTTCGCTGGAAACGGCTTGAAAAACCGCGCGCTGGAAATGAGCATTCTCGTCGGTCAAAGCCGGATTGAAAAGAACGCCGATAAGCGACGCTTGACTTTTATTGCGGACAAAAGTGCCGCGCATGGGCTTGCGCTCGATCCAGCCTTCTTGTGCCAGGGCGCTCAACGCGCGCTGAACGGCATCGCGGCCAACGCGCCATTGCCGGACAAGCTCATCGGTGGAAGGCAGTCTTTGATGCGGAACCAATTGCCCGTTCCGGATCTGCTGCCGCAGGGCGCGCGCAATTTGAACGTGGGTCGGCTCGGCCACTTGAATATTCAGGTGTATTTTCAAGATTATTCCTATTTATTTGAAATAAATATAATATGGAATATCTTGAAAGTCAACTGGTTTTTTATTTTTTTTAGCGGCTTGAAGCGGGTGCCTGCCCGCAGGACTTCGTCCAGCGACCCGCCTGCAATGCCGTGCATAGCACTGCGGGCAGGTGTAGGCGGGCGGGCGGGCGGGCAGGAGGGTAGGCGGTTATGGCAGAGTCCGGCCAACCGGCCCTTCACCTATGGAGGATCACCGTTGCGGGATTGTTTTGGCGTCCGGACACCGTGCAATTTGCGGTGCAGGGTGCGGCGGCTGATCTCCGTCCGTACCCGTCCCCAAAAAGGGACGGGCTGGTAAAAACATCTACAGACAATATTAACGTACTGGCGTCCAGTCCGCCCCGCCCCATGCGCCACCGTCGTTGAGAATTAATCCGTTCACCAACGAGAAGATCGACCAATAGCCGTCACGGTAAAAGGCCAGGTCGGACTTGCGGTCACCGTCATAGTCACCGGGCACCGGGATGGAATCCGTCCCGCCCCACGCGCCGCCATTGATAAGGATGATTCCGTTCGCCAACGAGTAGATCGACCAATAACCGGCAGTATACACGGCCAGGTCGGACTCACCGTCACCGTCATAGTCCCCAGGCACCGGGATGGAATCCGTCCCGCCCCACGCGCCTCCGTTGAGCAGGATCATCCCGTTAGCCAACGAGTAGATCGACCAATAACCCTCACGATACACGGCCAGGTCGGACTCACCGTCACCGTCATAGTCCCCGGGCACCGGAATGGAATCCGTCCCACCCCACGCGCCTCCGTTGAGCAGGATGATCCCGTTAGCCAACGAGTAGATCGACCAATAGCCGTCACGGTAAAAGGCCGGGTCGGACTCACCGTCACCGTCATAGTCCCCGGGCACCGGAATGGAATCCGTCCCGCCCCACGCGCCGCCATTGAGCAGGATCATCCCGTTTGCTATCGAGTAGATCGACCAATACCCGGCATTATACACGGCCAAGTCGGCCTTGCCATCACCGTCATAGTCACCGGGCACCGGGATGGAATCCGACCCACCCCACGCGCCAGCGTTGATGAGAATTAATCCGTTCACCAACGAGTAGATCGACCAATACCCGGCATTATACACGGCCAGGTCGGACTTGCCGTCACCGTCATAGTCGGCAAAGGCGCCGGCACGCCATACAGTTACCGTTAACGCTGCGGACCAGTCGGATATGATATTTGTCTCCACGGAATTGCGTGCTCTTACTTTGATATTGTATATACCTGTTGCGGTCCACAGGTTCGTCATTGTGGATAATGAAGTCCATTGTGAAGTTGTGCCGTTGCCCCAATCAGCTTGATATTCCAAAGCACGCCCCCAAGTTGAAGTGGCGCCGCTTAGTGTATAAATATATGGCCAGCCAATATAACCGACTGATGATCCGGAGGGAATGGCCGGAGCCGTGACTGCATTTGTCCAGTTGGTTACGCATATCGGGAATGGCCACGATGAATTGGTAATACCGGCGCCAAGCTGGCCGTGATTATTGCGTCCCCATGACCAGACACTGCCGTCTGATTTAAGCGCCATGCTGAAAAGTCCGCCGGCATCAATGGCAACAACATTTGAAATTACCGCTATCGGCGCATTTGTGTTTACTTCCGTTCCATTTCCGAGCTGACCGGCGCTGTTACCCCCCCATCCCCAGACAACCCCGTCGGTTTTTAAGGCAAGACTATGCCCTGCGCCAATGGCAATGGAGCTGACGTTAGACAAGACCTGCACAGGACTCCAAATATTCGTCAGCGTGCCATTGCCGACTTGGCCGGAATCGTTACGTCCCCACGCCCAAACAATGCCGTTGGCGTCCAAAGCCAATGAATACTCACTACCGGCAACCGTGGAAATGATGGAAGCAAAGTTGACCGTTTGCGGACTGAGAACATTATTGGTATGGCCTAAACCAAGTTGCCCGCAATTATTTCGTCCCCACGCGTAAAGAACCCCATTTCTGCTTACCGCCAGACTGTGGCCGAATCCGCCTGTGGCAAAAAGCAAGTTAGTCAGGTTGTTGCCCGAATTAAAAGTAGCGCTGTTATTGGTCGTGCCGTCTCCTAATTGTCCGTACAAGTTCCATCCGCAGACAGAAAGAGTCAAATCATCAGGAATGACGAGCGTATGATTATTTCCGGCGCTTACAACTTCGGCGTTTGTGAAAACACAAATCGGCACATTGGTTTTGTCCGTGGTCCCATTACCCAGTTGGCCGTAGGTATTTACGCCCCAAGTCCAAACAGTTCTATTTTGTAAGAGCGCCATTGAATGGAAAGAACCGGCGGAAACATTGGATACGCCGGATAGCGTAGTGATGCGAAGGGGATACATATTTGTCGTATTTTCAGTGCCAATGCCGACCTGTCCGTAAGTATTGTACCCCCATCCCCAGGCTTGGCCGGTGTTGTCAATGGCCAGAGAATGCTCATATCCCGCGCTGATAACCGGTTGCTGGTTGGCATGCGCAATGAACGGGATAATAATCAAAGAGCACCATGCAAGAGCTTGGCTTTTTATGGCTTTCATTTCATGCCTCCGGAATGGTTAATATCCTAATGTCATTTTTTTATGAAATACCACAATAGCGGCGGATTAGCAAGCAAAAAACCTCGCTGAATTATTCGTCCGGCAATAAACTCACTTCTTTATGCGCAGGCCGGGCAGATCAAATTCGTGCAATTTGCGGTGCAGGGTTCGGCGGCTGATGCCTAATTGCCGGGCCGCCTTTGTGCGGTTGCCGCCGGCGGCATCCAGGGCGGCGACAATCATCTGCCGGTTAGCGTCACGGAGCGAGGCATTGGACTTGATCCCGAGGCTGGGCGCGCCCTGCGTCTGCTCGCGGACAATGCCGGGCAGATCGTGCACGGTGAGTTTGGCGCCGTGCGCCATCACGATCATGCGCTCGATTGCGTTGCGCAGTTCGCGGACATTGCCCGGCCAGGCATAAGCCATGAGCGCGTTGAGCGCCTCGGCAGTGATCTCGTCAATCGGCTTGTTATTTTCGCGCGCGAACTCGTCCATGAAACGCCGCGCCAGGAGCGGAATATCGTTGACCCGGTCCCTTAGCGGCGGCGCCGTAATGGTAACCACGTTGAGCCGGAAAAAAAGGTCCTGACGAAACTTGCCGGCCTGGGCCAGTTGGCGCAGGTCACGGTTGGTTGCCGTGATCAGGCGGATATCCGCATCCAGGGTTTCCTGGCCGCCAACGCGCTCGAACTTGCGCTCCTCCAGCACACGCAACAGCTTGACCTGGGTGGAGGGATCAATTTCGGATATTTCATCGAGGAACAGGGTGCCGCCTTCGGCCAGCTCGAAGCGGCCGCGCCGGCGCTCCACGGCGCCGGTGAAGGCGCCTTTTTCGTGCCCGAACAATTCGCTTTCGAGCAAGGTGGGCGGCAGGGCCGCGCAGTGAACCGCAATAAATGGTCCGCGGGCACGCGGGCTGAGGCCGTGGATGGCGTTGGCCACCAGTTCCTTGCCGGTTCCGCTTTCGCCCTGGATCAGCACCGTGGCGCGCGAGGGTGCCACCTGCTGGATCACCTTGTAAAGTTCCTCCATGACCGGTGTTTTGCCGATTATGGCTTCCAGTCCGAATTTGTTGTCCAATTGCGTGCGCAGGGTTTTGTTTTCCGATTCTAACTGGCGCGACCGCAGGGCGCGCTGAAGGACCATTTCCAGCTGGTCAAGATTGACGGGCTTGGTCAGGAAATCATAAGCGCCGGCCTTCATGGCCTCGACGGCGGATTCAATACTGCCGTAAGCCGTCAGCAGAATGCAGATGGGCTGGGAATCGTGCGCCAGGGCTCGCTTGATCAGCGTCAAACCATCCATGCCCGGCAGGCGTAAATCGCTCAGAATTATATCCGCGGGCGTTTCATCCAATACCTGCAGGGCGCGTTCGCCGCTGTCCGTTAGCAGCGTCTGGTAATTCCGGCGCAAGGCGCGGTCCAGTCCTTCACGCGTGTTTTTTTCGTCTTCGACTATCAGGATGACCGGGCGGCGGGTCATGAGGCTTCCTCCGGTTTCGGACGAGCCCCGCGCGCGCGCGGTTTGCGCGGCGCCTTCAGCAACCGGATGCGCCGCTCGTCCAGCGGCAGGAAAAGGGTGAACGTCATGCCGGTGCCGGGCTGACTATGTACTTCGATTTTGCCGCCATGTTCCTGCATGATCCGCTGAACGATGATCAGGCCCAGACCGGTACCCTGCAGTTTATCGGATCGGAACGGTTCGAACAGGCGGCTGAGGTCGTCGGCCGATATCCCCTTGCCGGTATCCTTGAAGGAGAGACCAAGGTAATGGTCATTGTTGAACAGGGTTATGGTCAGGAGCCCGCCCTGGGTCATGGCCTGCAGGGCATTTTTGATCACATTGAAAAACACCTGCTTGATCTGGTTGCGGTCCACCGAAACTTTCGGCACCGGATCCGGACACTTGACTTCCACCAGGATGTCACGGTTCTCAATTTCAGGGCGCATGAACGTTAAGGTCTCCTGCAGGACCTCTTCGATACGGCAAACTTCCAGGTGGGGTGAAGTCGGCCGGATGGCGCGCAGAAACTGCGTAATGATCAGGTTTAGCCGCTCCACTTCTTTGCGGGCCACGCCGACCAGGTCCTGACAGGCTTCGCCAGTTGCTTTCGGCAGGTGTTGGAGTTCGCGCTCCAGGAGCTGTAAATGGATGTGGAGCGAGTTCAGGGGATTGCCGATCTCATGGGCCACACCCGCGGCCAGCACCGTGAGCGCATGCATGCGTTCGGAGGTGAGCACCCGCATTTCCTTTTCGCGCTCGCCCGTGATATCGCGCAGGATCACCACGGCGCCGCGGCGCTGATCAGCTACCAGGGCAATGGGCATGACATAAAAATTCAGGATCTTGTGGACGGGATAGGTGATTTCAATTTCGCGGCTGATCAATTCCGACCATGCTTTCTCATCCAGGCTCAGGATGCGATCCCATTCTATGTCCTTAAGGATGCGGGCAATGGGTTGCCTGGCGGCGCTTTGCAGGGAAAATCCGAGAAGGTTCGCGGCGGCGCTGTTGGCATAATTGATAAACCCAAGGCCGTCCAGCACGATAACGCCTTCATGCAAGGCGTTAAAGACAGCCTCCAATAACCCCTTTTCCTGCGTCAACCGCAGGAACTGGGTTTGCAGGCTCTGGGGGTCCAGCTTAGCCAACCGCTCAATCAGCTTGTCTAAAAATCCTGATTTCATGGGAAATGCCAATATGGTGTGATATTTTGTCGCATAGCATAGCGCCAAAATAACCCGTAATCAAGACAATAATATTTAGGCTTGTTTGATCATGGAAGAATGAATTATTATAAGTAACTAATTACTTACCACTGATCACAGATGGTACGGATAACAGAGAAGAGGACGGTCATACAGTCGGACCATTA
>VSJD01000037.1 GCA_008636095.1 Kiritimatiellota bacterium
TTGCATGCGCTTGCCGCTCGGCGATGAATCCTTTATTCTAACCCCCATGAATATCGAGACCTTGGCGCCGGTCATGCGTATCCTAAAGCGGGAATACGAAAAAAAGCGGACGCCCATTGTGGAGCTGATCCGGGCGCGAACCAGAGATCCGTTTCAGGTCCTGGTGGCCACGATCCTGAGTGCACGCACGCTGGACCAGACCACGACGGCGGCTTGCCGCAAGCTCTTTGGGGTGGTCCGCAACCTGGATGACCTCCGGCGCATTCCGCGCTTAAGGCTGGAACGCCTGATCTATCCGGTCGGGTTTTACCGGACCAAGGCAAAGCTTCTGAAACGCCTGCCTGCCGTCGTGGCGAAGCGCGTTGGCGGCGTCATCCCCGATACCGTGGAGGAACTGATTCGCCTGCCGGGCGTCGGCCGCAAGACGGCCAACCTCGTGGTAGCCGTGGCGTTCAACAAGCCGGCCATCTGCGTGGATATCCATGTGCATCGCATCAGCAATCGCTGGGGTCTCATTCGCACGCGCACCCCCCTGCAAACGGAAATGATTTTACGCCGCCGGTTGCCGGTGAAATACTGGCGGGTATTCAATGCCTATCTGGTATCGTTCGGCCAGAGTGTGTGCCGGCCGGTGCACCCGCATTGCGGCGCATGTCCCATTTACGCGCAGTGCGCGCGGGTGGGAACAGCGCAAAAAAACGGCATTGACATACATCCTGATAAAATTCAGCATGCATAATTCGTTTGAGCCAACAATCAGATCAGGAGGAAATCAGATATGACACGTGCCATGACTTCGAAGGAACGAGTGCTGACAACCTTTGCCAATCAGGCGGCGGATCGCGTCCCGATCAACTACTTGGCCAATACCGGAATTGACCGTCGACTCAAGGCGCACTTCGGATTGCAACCAGACGATTCTGAAGGACTATTGGTTGCACTCGGGACGGACTTCCGCAATGTCGGCGCGTCCTATCAAGGGCCAAAGCTCCACGAAGACATCCCGGAACGGGGAGTCAAAGTAGACGACTGGGGAATTCATCTGCGTTGGGTTGAGCATGAAACAGGAGGCTACTGGGACTATTGTGACTTTCCCCTGAAGGATGCTGATGAAAAGACAATCGCTAACTGGCCGATGCCGGATCCGAACAAGCACGACTATTCCGGGATATTTGCCCAGTGCAAGCGCCATGAGAAATATGCCGTCTGTCTGTGTTGCTTTGGCGACCTAATCAACGGCAACGGCATGCTACGCGGCATGGAACAGACACTGGTCGATCTTATCACTGACGATCCGGCGGGTCTATTGCTCGCCGACCGTCGTTTTGCCATTCAGATGGAGATTGCCCGCCGCACATTCGAAGCCGCACGGGGCGGTATCGACGTCCTGTGGCTTGGGGAAGATCTCGGCACGCAGGATCGGCAGATGATTTCCATGGAGATCTTCAAGCGGCACGTTCGTCCGCGCTATCAGAAGTTAGTTGATCTCGGCAAAGCGTTCGGCGCACGGGTGATGATCCACACCTGTGGTTCGTCCAGCTGGGCCTACGAGGATTTCATTGATATGGGGATCAATGTAGTGGACACGTTGCAACCGGAGGCCAAAGACATGTCCCCCGAGTATCTGAAGAAGACGTTTGGCGGTCGGCTGGCGTTTCACGGATGCATTTCCACGGCCGGTCCGGTGGCCTTCGGGACGGTGGCGGATGTGGTGAAATCCTGCCGCGCGACGCTGGAAATCATGATGCCCGGCGGCGGCTACTGTTTCGCACCCACGCACCGCCTGCAGGATAATTCGCCGACCGAAAACGTGCTGGCCATGTATAAAACGGCTGCGGTCTGCGGACGTTATTGATCCGGGGTGACTACTCGCGTAGTCAGGCTGAAGCTGTTTCCCAACCTAAGCGGATCCGCCTGCGGCGAAAAAAGCAATGAAAAACGTAACTACTTAGGTCCTTTTTTTAACTACGAAACATGCGAAATACACGAAATGGATTAAGAGAGGTGAACTTTGGGTACCCAAAATTTTATTTTCTTCTCCCGTTTTCGCGCTTTTTGTGTATTTCGTAGTTGTCTCTTTCTTGAGCACCTGAGCAGTTACTAAAAAACGAAAATAAATCGAAAACCCAGCATTTGCAAATCATTTATCATCAATGATTAAACATCAGTTATTATTGCGATTTCCCTCTTGACACGAGACGTAAAACGACTTAAATTGACCGCATATTATTGGTGTAATTTTGACCGGGGTCGTGCCACGGACAAATCCGCCCGCCGGCAGAAAAAGGGGCGGCCTGCCCACCGAAGTCTTGGCGCAGGCGGGTGGGAGTGTGGAAATATTGTAATAATATTGTAATAAAAAAGCCGGCTGCCTTCTTCGTCACTCAGGCTCCGCCGGAGGTTTCGCCGGGTTTTGCCGAAGATGGAAGCGGCACGGACTTTAGTCCGTGGCGCTCCACAATACAGCCGGCCTTGCGCTAAAAAAAGGGTGGGGGCAAAATAATGAAAGGAAATGGTATCATGAAAAATATCATGCGATTGACAGTGGCAATGTGTTGCGCGTACTTTTTTTTCGGAGCGCTAACGCATGTCACGGCCCTTGAAAAGATCGCGGAAGTTCGCATCGGCCGGGTTTCACAGCCGCCGGTTATTGACGGGAAACTTGACGATCCGTGCTGGTCGAATACCGTTGAAATAGCGCCTTTCATACTCCTGAAGCAGAAGGAATTTGCCCAGGAACAGACCCGGGCTTATATCGCCTATGACGAGCAAAACCTCTATGTTGCCTTTCGTTGCGAGGCGTCCTGTCTTGACCCGGCCAACAATCAGCTGGCCGAATTCAAAACCGGGGCGGCAAAGGACAGCGATGACATCTTTAAGAATGATTGCGTGCTCCTGCTCATCTGTCCGGACGAGAAGCGCAACGACGTCTATTACGAAATCAGCATCAACGGCGTCGGTGTTGTAACCGACGCAAAATGCGCGGCGCCGAACTATTGGGGCGAAGGCGCGCGCGATAAGGCGTGGAATTACGGCGGGCAGGTGGCAGTTAAGACATACAGCGATACATGGGGCGGCGACCGTGGCAAGGCCTACTGGACCGTTGAGTTTTCCGTGCCGCTCGCCGCGTTTGGTCCCATGCCCCGGCCGGGTGCGACCTGGCGGACGTGTCTGGGCCGCATTGAACAGCGAAACAATGAGCGGAGCGTTTGGCAGCCGATGGAGGGAGGATTTCATATCGCGCCTGATTCATTTGGCCGGATTGTTTTTGACAATGCCGTTCCCGGTGTCCGGAACGTTGCGGTGGGGAACTTTTCCTTTGGTGAAAACCGGATGACCTGCGACCTTGTTTCAATGCCGGCGCAAGCGGGAATGCGCCTTGAGACTGCGGTGATGTTTGCGGGACAGGGCAAGGACGTTGCCTTCCGCGATCTCGCTCCCGGGAAAACGGGGAAAATAGAGCATGTGTATGAACTGAAACAGGCGGGGCCGTTTGAATTCCAGTATCGGATACTTAATCCGGCCAGCATGGCGGCCTACTATCAATCACCGCTCTATGCCGCGCATGTTAGCATGTCTTTGCTGACCGGCAGTCTGCGCGCGGACGGCGACTATACCCTCTATCTCAACGGCAAGGAGGTTCTCAAGGGCGGCAAGGGCGAACAGAAGTTTTCCGCCGCGCTCCTGTCCGGCATCAACGTCCTGGCCCTTGAGGCGAACGGGACGGTTACGGGTGATTTTGCGGTTGGCGATTTTACGTTCAAAACGGATAACCGCTGGAAATATTCACCCGCCGCGGCCGACGGCTGGACAGCTAACGAGTTCAACGATTCGGCCTGGAAGACGGCGGAAGCGAATGGAACAATTCTGGGCGCGCCCGGTTCAAAAAGATATTTCAGAAAAATCATTCTCCATGGGCACAGTGCATTCTGGCCGAACTGGGCGGCCGAAGCGCTTTCAATCGCGGAAAATTCCGTCCAGATGCTGAAAATTTTTCCACAGGGACTCAAGAAGAAAACCCTTGCGGATTGGCAGGTGACTTTGGAAGTTCCGTCGGAATTTCATGTTGCGGGCGCCAGCGGTTTCATCAGTGCAAGGCAAAAGCGCAAAGGATTTAAATGCGAGGAACGCGGAACGGCGGTTCGGAATGGACAGGAATATCGGCGTTATGCGATCCGCGCTCTTGATCCGGTGTCTTTCCGGGAAAAATTTGAAGGCTATCAAATGTGCGCTATCGCGGTTGAACTGTCCGTGTCCGGGAAGCGGTTTGCCGAGCGCGAGTGCGTTTTTTATTATTCCATGGAAGCGGAAAATGGCACTATCCAGGAGGTTCCGCGGGAAATGCCCGTGAAAATCCTGCCGCCCCTGTGCGGCAAACCGCCAAAAAAATATGCCTGGCAAACCACCACCGCCGGAACCGACATGGATGATTTGAATTGCCTGGATACATTGAACGCCTCATTAGCCCGTGCCGGGTTTAACCAGCTCTGGCATGGCCGGAATCCGGAACCGCAGAAAAAATTGCCGGCAAAAAACGTGGTCATGTTCGGTTTTTCGTCATGGCACATTGATTGCCGTCCCTGGTTGGAAAAACACCCCGAAGAAGCAATGATAAACAAGGCCGGCAACCGCTGTCATGAAAAGGTTTCGGGCAGAAACACGCAGATATGCCCCGGCTTGCTGGTGCGGGACACGCCGGCCTGGGAGTTTGTGGCGAGCGCCATTATTACCTGGATGAAAAAGGACCGGATTGACCAGTTAGTGTGGGATTATGAGTACTCGGTCTGGGACGATAAGGCAAAACCAACGCAAATCGCCTGCTTTTGCCCGCGGTGCCTGGCGGACTTTAAGGAAATGTCAAAAATCCCGGCTGATACGCAACTGAATTACGGCATCATCAAGGAGAAATATCCTGAACAATGGATTCGTTTCATGAATCAGCGCATGGCGCAGATTTGCGGCAAGGTCAGGCAGGCCGTGCACAAGGTTGGGCCGGACAAGGTCTTCTCCGTGTACAGTGGATACCAGTGCGAGGAAACACGCTCTTTTTATGGCGTGGATTGGGCCATGCTCGTGGACAAGATCGATCTGGCCATCTGCGGCTACGGGCGGCCTGTGACGCAAATCGCCGACACATTGAAGGTGCTGGGCAATGTACCGCTGGCCTGCGGAGATTGCATCACGCCATATCGCACGGATGACCGGACATTCCCGACCTATTGCAGCAAGGCGATCATCCTGCGCCGCGCCGTGGACGGAACGGGCGGGTTCCTGGCATGGTATTATCCTGACATGGACGGGAAATCGTTTTATGCTTCGGCCGAGATCAGCCGGCTGGTGGCGGATTATGAGGATCTCTTCGTGGCGCATCGCAAGGATAATGCGCTTGTTACCGCGGAAGGCATCGGCGCCGATGACGTGACGGTATTTACGGACGGCAAACGCCGTTTGGTGCTCCTGATCAACGAGAAAAAAGAGCCGAAAAAAGTTTTGCTTAAAAACAATCAATTCACGCCGCAGATGAAGGTGTTTGATTATTATGCCGAAAAAGATCTCGGCAACCTGCGGGAAATCACAACGGAAGTGCCGGCTAACGACGTCAAGGCCTTCATCATTGAGGAACAGGAAAACTGGTTTCACAAGAAGATTCGCACGATTCGTTCGCTATTCCGATAGATTATGCATCAAGGGCTGATGGTAAAGAAGGGGCCTGAGTGGAGTCCGTATTCTGTCGTTGGAAACGCTGGCGACGGCGTGGGAATTTAAGGTGCCGGAAAATACACCATGACTACAAAAGTCCGGAATGCCTCGAAAAACTGGTTTGCCCAGGCGCGCTACGGGATGTTCATTCACTATGGCTTGTACAGCCTGCTTGAGCGCGGCGAGTGGGTGCTCAACAGGGAAGAAATCCCGCTTGCCGAATACAAACAGTTGGCGAATCGTTTCACCGCCATAAAATTTGACGCCGATTTTATATGCGATCTGGCAGTGCGCGGCGGCATGCGTTACATCGTCCTGACGACCATGCACCATGACGGCTTCCGTCTCTACGACACCAAACTCACGGATTTCTGCACGACCAGGACAGCCGCCGGACGGGACCTGGTGGGCGAACTGGTCAAGGCCGCGCGTAAACGCAAACTGCGGATCGGGCTCTACCACAGCCTGAACAACTGGCATGACAAACCCGACGCTGTGGATGCCCTGGAGAGCAAAGCGGCGTACGCGACCTTCATTAAAAACACCTTCGCGCGAATCCGGGAACTCGTTACAAAATACAATCCTATTGACGTGCTTTGGTATGACGGCTGGTGGCCATTCGACGCCAAAGGCTGGTGCGCCGCGGAAATGAACGAAATGGTCCGCAAGATCCAACCGTGCATTCTTTTAAACGGCCGCAACGGCCTGCCGGGGGATTTTGCCACTCCGGAAGGCCACCTCGCCGGCCCGCAGCCGTGGCGTCCCTGGGAAGCATGCATCACCACCAATTCCAGTTGGGGTTATTGTCGCTCCGATAACGCGTGGAAGACGCCGGGGCAGTTGGTGGATATGTTTATTACCGTCGCGCAGGGCAATGGCAATCTTCTGCTCAACATCGGCCCATGCGGTGATGGTTCGGCGCCTAAACAGGCTCAAAAGCTCATCATGACCGCGGGCGACTGGCTGCGCTGTTATAGCGAGTGCATCTTTGATACCGACCGTTTCATCATGCATCCGCAGGAGCGCGAGGGATATAATGGCGATTGGGCGATGCAAGGATCGTTCACGATCAAAGGGAACACTCTTTATATGCTGGTCCGGCGCTGGCCCGGAGAATCGCTGACCTTCGGCGGCCTGCAGTGCAGGATTAAAAAGGCAACGCTTCTGGGCCGGACCAAGCACCGCTTGGTGAAATTCGTTCAGCAGGGCACGCGCGTCATGGTCACCGGCCTTCCCAAGACGTCCCCCGACCCGGTCTGCCCGGTACTGCGCTTCGACTGTGACCGTCCACCTTCGGTGTATCAGACTGGCGGCTTGCGCATTCCGAATGTTAAGCACCCGCACTACGATCCTGTGCAGTCCGACATCAAATATTGACATCTTGAAATAGGCGCGAAACAGACCCGCCGATCCAGATCATGCGAGCCAGCAGGTTGATCGTTCGTGGCAGGCCTTCGCTGGCGGCGGTGCGCAGGTTCGAGGGTGGCTGCTGTTGACCTGGTCCTGATCACGCCCGATCCGGGATGTTTGATACCCCTACATTCACTTATTTTGTAAATATTGCGTTCCACCGAGTTTTTGCCAATTTGGCCGCAATCGGCAGGCAATAGACATCCGGTGCAACTTGTTTCAAAATGTAATGATGCGACGGAGGCGCCATATTGAGCGAATCGGGGTTTAACCACAGCATTTTTTCATGGAGATAATAGTGCGCGATGGTCGTGGTCGCCTGTTGGCGGAAAAAGGCCAGTTTTTCGTTCGTTTCGAAACCGGTATTACCGATATCGATCGCCATCATGCTGGTGGAACCCATTCCTATTCCATAGTGAATCAGGTTGGAGCACCAATAGACATAATCACTCTTAGGCACTTCTTCCATGATGATTTTCTGCGCATGGCGGCGATGCCGTCTTCGCCATACATCAAGCGCAGGAGCGGTTTCTTCAATTTACCGATGCCGTGCTCGGCGGAAAGCGGTTTTTTGTCAGAACGAGAATCGGCTGTGAGAAAATCATGTCTACGACGGGGATGGGCGCTTGGTCCGCTGGACCCACAGCACTGGGCGAGAGTTCGTGAAGGCAAGAGATCTCATGGACATTCATTTTTGAAAGGGCGGCCGCCGGCAAGGGGCGTCCGCCTAAGTTGGTGTTCGGATACGCGAAGGCTTCAACGCGAACATACCGGCAGAGAACGGAGCCTGTCGCGCTGCGCGGGAACGCAAAGTATGCCTGGTCGCCATTCGCGATATGCGCGACACCTGCATCGGTTATGAACCGTATCTGCGTATTGGGCCGCTGAGTCCGGTCCGCGCCGGTCACAGCCACCTCCACGCCAACCGGTTCTCCGCCGTCAGTCTCTCTCACGGCGATGCGTGCGAACCGGAACTGGCTGTAGTCATAAGGGGCCACGACACTGCCTGCCTTGTCCACTGCCATGGCGCCGAGCAAACCGAAGAAGCATCCTTCTCGATAAGCACGCAACGCATTGCGTTCGCGTTTATCCCGTGCGAGGCCCGCCGACGGCGGTACCAGCAGTACGTTGCGGCCCTGACCATCACTAGTATGGTCCTTGACGAAAAACCCGAAACACCTCCGTCCCGTTCGCAGGATTCCGTCCCAGCGCCGGTAGAACTCCATCCCGGGCCCGTCCTTCGTCCCGCCAAAACCGGCGTGGTCATGAACAGCATAATACATATTCCACACCTCGATTCCAAGTACCCGCGGGTCGAAATCCAGCATCTCCGCCAGCGACTCAACCGAATTCCTCGGGTGGTTGATGGTAATCCCTCCGCCGTCCGGGAAAAGGAGCCCTTCGATGGGACGGCCATCGGAGTCCTTGCGGACGCCATCCAAGGCGGCCCGAAAGGCGTCCTGCCATGGACGATTGACCTCCTGCATCAGACGGAAACGTGTGATGCACGTTGAGGCTGGATCGAAGTCCAGTCGAACCCGCACACTGTTAGACTCTGTTTTTAGGTACAGCGTTTCAAGCGACTTTGCGGTAAGAAGCCGCTCGCGCACAGCCCCGTCTCCGACAGGCGTAAACGTTTTGTGGTTGACTTGGCTGGCTCCCTGGATTGTCAGCTTCACAGCCACTTCCTTGTCGGTCCCTGACTTGTGGGCAATGCTCAGGTCCAGCCGGTATATTCCCAACCACGGTGACTTCTGCGCGTCAAACACGTTCAGATCTGAAAATACATGCTCGATCGGTGCCACATCTGCGTTGATGCGCGGAGTCTTACCGTAACCCGTGGTGTAGTAACTCCCCATCGCATTGAAGTGGATGCCGCTGTCTATCGTGCTGTGTTGCTCGGCGTTGGGCGCTCCAATGGTGTCGGGATGCGCTTTGACAAAAACTTCGGGCAGCGGGTAGACCGGCCGGGAAGGATAGTAGTTGGAGAACGGCAGATGACGAAAACCCATGTCCCAGAATACCTGGGGATCGCGACCGTGCTGATGCGAAAACGAATGCAGAAACTCAACCTTGGCCCAATCGACCTGCGCGTAGGGGTTCACGATGCGCACCTCCTTGCCGGATGACTGTGGCTTGCCGCCAGTCCCTGTCACCGTACCCGTTCCCGCCAGTGCCACACCCGCCCCGTGGCCGGCGCAAGACAGTATCAGCGCCATAAGCGCCTTTTTAACCATCCTTACTGCAACTTTCTTTTCTTTCATGACACAAAAACATTTCGTTAATATTGACCAAAAAATAAGTCTGACCGGTCCGGACCTGAATACGGATTTTCCGTTTACCGGTCAAACAGGGTGCCGGGATTCAGGAGGCCGGCGGGATCAAAGACATGCTTGACGGCGCGCATGGCGGCGATGCCGTCCTCGCCATACATCAAGCGCAGGAGCGGTTTCTTTAACTTGCCGATGCCGTGCTCGCCGGAAACCGTGCCGCCCCAGGCCAGCGCTTTGCGCGCCAGTTCCAGGTAAAGCGCTTTGCCCTGGGCATACTCATCCAGGGTGCGTGGCAGAATATTGACGTGGACATGGTTATTGCCGATGTGGCCGAACATAACGTAGTCCAGTCCGGCGGTATCCAACAGGTCCCGGTAGGCGGCCATCATCTTCAACAGGGCGTCGTCGGGTACAGCCAAATCGGTGCCCAGTTTGGTTAAACCGGGCACCTTCTGTGCCCGCTCGCCGATGCGCTGGTTGATTGTTTCCGGCAGGGCGTGGCGGAAGGCTTTCAGGCGTTCGGTTTCCTCGCTCGTCATGGCGGTCCAGGCCGTATCCGCGGAACTGCCACAGGCTTCCAGGAGCGCCAGGAGTGCCTCGGCCGCTGGCTCCAGGTC
>VSJD01000038.1 GCA_008636095.1 Kiritimatiellota bacterium
CGCTTCCGTGGTTGCCAGTTCAATATACACGGCCGTATGCGCCTTTTCCGGTAGGGCCGGGATAGCGCTCGTCGGACCTTGCTTCGCTTTCTGGTCCCGCAGGAGATTCAATGCATGGACGTCAAAATATTCCAGTGCCAGGGGAGGCGTGGGCAACAACGGGGTTTGGGCTAACGGTTTTTCGCCGCGCGCGGCGCGTACAAAATTCAGCGCCTCCGGCTCCGAAGTAAAAAAGCCGATCACGCCCAGGATCGTCTCCGGGGCTGGAATCAGCGTGATGACGAGCTCGGTGACCACCGCCAAAGTTCCTTCCGAGCCGATCAGCAAATCCAGCAGGTCCATGCCCGGCCGCGCAAAATAGCCAGCCGCGTTTTTGACCGCCGGCATGGGATATCCCGGGATCCGTCCCGCGCGCACGGCGCCATCCGGCAACACCAATTGAAAAGCTCCGTCCGGTGCCGCAGTGCTGGCTCCGCGTGTTACATCCAGCACGAAGCCCCCGATAAGCGCTGCACGCACGCGATCCACGTACCGGCGCGTCGGCCCGTAGAAAAGCGTGCGCGCGCCGGAGGCATTGCAGGAGGCCATACCGCCCAGGGTCGCGGAACGTTCCGTCGGGTCGGGCGGGAACATCCAGGCGCCTTTAGCGCGCAGTTGTTGCAAGGCTGACAGCGATGTGGCGTCCCAGATTTCTTCTCCGGGGAACCGCTTTTTTTCAACGGCGGTATGAATGGTTTCCAGCGTAACTCCCGGCTGACAATGCAAATAAAACCGGTTGGCGCCCGGATCGTGGCGCAGGGCCGTCAAGCGGTTCATCTTATCTAAACTTATGAGCCAGCCGCCCTCCGGCACGGCCCCGCCGGCAATCCCCGTGCGGCCACCGGAAACCGTGACCGGCATACCAGTGTCCTCCGCCGCTTTCAGTACGGCGGCCACATCCGCTTCCGACGATGGGAAAAACAGGCGTTCCGCGTGCCCATGCAGGCGGGATTCATCCGTCAGGTAACTATCCGCCGCTTCCGGTGCCAGTTCCGGGGGTAAAGCCGCGGCGGATGGCGGCAGGTTAATGGCTGTCAATTTATGCGTCATACGTCCATTCCTTGCTCTCCACTCTTACATTTGAAGTTGGGCGTTCGATGTTGGATGTTCGACGTTTGCTTTAATGTTCCACCCGCTCTTCGCTCGACGTGCTTCCGCCGCAACTGACCACAGGCGGCGTCTACTCCTCCACCCTTGGATATGCGCAGGGTAGCATTAATCCGCGCGTGCTCAAGTATATTGAGAAACTCTCTCACGACCGGCGCAGGGGACGCACGCCCCTCAAATTCCGCCACGGTGCTCAGCGGAATCAGGTTCACCCGCGCATGGATCGGGCGCAGGATGCGGGAGAGCTCACGGGCCTGTTCGGGCGAGTCATTAACACCCTGGATCAGGGTGTATTCGAAGGTGATCAGCCGGCCGGTCTGCTCGGCGTAGGTGCGGCAGGCTTCCAATAAGTCGCCTAACGGGTATTTGCGGTTGACCGGCAGGAGACGCGAGCGCAGGGCGTCGTCCGGCGCGTGCAGGGAGATCGAGAGTTCCACCTGCAGGCCTTCCTGTGCCAAGCGCTGAATGCCGGGAATAATTCCGCAGGTGCTGATGGTGATCCGGCGCGCGCCGAGGCTTAAGCCCTCGGCATCGTTAATGATCCGGACGGCCGCCAGGACGGCATCGTAATTATCCAGCGGCTCGCCCATGCCCATGAAGACAAGATTCGAGGGTGTTGCCCCCAAACTTCGGGCGGCGACGATCACTTGGCCCACGAGTTCGCCCGTTTCCAGGTTGCGCCGGAATCCGGCTTGGCCGCTGGCGCAAAAGGCGCAGTTGAATTTACAGCCCACCTGGCTGGATACACAAACCGTTGTGCGGCCTCGGGCCGGGATCAGGACTTCCTCCACCCAGTCGCCATCCGGCAGAGCAATCAGCCACTTGGTGGTTGTCCCTTCGCCGGCTTCGCTTTGGGTACGGGCGATCGTGGCCGAGGCCAGCGATAAGCGCTGGGCGAGCGACTGCCGCAGGCCGAGCGGGATGTTTTTCATTTCAGACCAGTCGGCCGCGAAGCGGTGATAGAGCCAATCCCAGATTTGCCGGGCGCGGTAGGCGGGTTGATCCAGTTCACGGCAAATCTCCGTGAGCTGGTCGCGGGTCAGACCGTGAATGAGAGGCAGGCAGGGAGGTAAGGGTGAAGTGGACATATAAGTAAATGCAGTATTTCAGGTTGTTTTCCACCCAAGGCGGATCAGCCTATGGCAGAAGGCTATTAAATCCAACAATAATTTTTATTTCAATCTTTACAATATATAGATTTTTATCACAATCACAATACGCTTTTAACAAGGTCGCCGGAGAAAATACCGTGAAGCTTCTCGGTTTGGAGTGAGCGGAACGTATTTGCCCGCAGTGATGCTGGCGATTATGAATGCCATAGGAGATTGAGATGGAAGACGCACAACGCGTGACAAAGGACATGATTAAAAAATGCCTGGTAGCGCTAGGCATAGTTGAAGGTGACCTTGTATTCTTTCATTCTTCACTGAAGAGCATTGGGCACGTCGAAGGAGGCGCCGACGCAGTTATTGACGCGTTCCTGGAGACGCTGGGAAAGAGCGGCACACTGGTGCTCCCGGCGCTTTGTGCTTACGACTGCAAAACAGGCGCAGACTGGGACAAGATAAGTCGTGAAGAGATTGAAAACGCGTGGGATATTAAAACTACGCCAACATTCACCGGTCTCATACCAGAGACCCTGCGAAAGCGCGTTGGGACCATACGGAGCGATAACCCCACCCATTCGGTGACTGCGGTTGGCCGATATGCCTCAGAGATTACGAAAGATCATAAAAAAGCGCACGGGGGCGAATGGGCCGCCAACCGGCCGAAGTGGGCGTCCCGAGGTGCGTTTGGAGAAAATAGCCCCTGGGACAAGCTCTACACATTAGATGCCAAGTATATGCTTATCGGGGTTGACTTCAACTCCTGCACGATGTTGCACCATGTGCAGATGGTGCTTCTGGAAAAATATCTCAGGAAAATAGACGGTAATGCACCCTGGCCCATTTTTGATTTCAGACAGATCGGTCGGAAGCTTGAAGCCCTGGGTATCGTAAGGTTCGGCAAGATCGGTTGCGCCGTTACGAGACTAATGAGCTGCAGGTCTTTGGTCGACATGGCGATAAAAGTTCTGCGACCTTAATGTTGAGGAGAAATGCAATGTTCATTGACAGAAATCTGAATCAACGGCGGTATTTTCCGCCATCGATTCAAGACCGGCGTGTTGTTTTCTCCGCAGGTGTACCGGGACCATATCATGCCCATTCACCGCGAGTACCGGAAATTTTGCGATGAACACGACATGTTTCTCATGCTCCATTGTGACGGGGACGTGCGTGAATTCATTCCCCTGGTCATCGAGTCCGGGTTCCAGGCCATCGAACCCTTGGAAGCGTGCGCCGGGAATGACGTGCGGCTGCTCAAGCCCCTGTACGGCGACAAGATCACCTTTTTTGGAAATATCAACGCCGACATAATCGCCTCCGGGACGGAAACCCAGATAAGGGCGGAGGTTGTCTCAAAGGTAAATTGCGCCAAGCAGGGAGGGGGCTACATGTACCATATTGATCACTCCGTACCCCCGACAATCAGTCTTGATAATTACCGATTATTAAACAGACTGCTCAAGGAAAACGGCAAATATTAAAAACCAGTTTTCAGGCCGCGAGTGTATTTGCCTGAAACGGGAAAATGCGTATTCGTTTTTCCAGAAGGCGAGTTAAATATACGCTCTTATTTTTTCAGCTCATCAAAAATATTCTTAACGACATTATAAAAAATATCTTCCCATGCCGGAGCCAGCAAACATTCCGTAACTTCGTAACCGCCGCGACGATAATACGACGCAGGCGGGGCGTAATGAAGATACCCGTTCGATATTGAAGCAATGTAAGTATGTTTAAATGGGGACATTTTTTTGACATCAAATCCCACCTCCGTGAGAATTTCCATCGGGGCTGTTATAAACACGCATTCGCCTATTTTGACCCCCTGAATTTCTGCGGGAATTGTGGGCGTGCCGATTTCGTCAATGACTTCCTGGTGCTTTTTCAGCATGGAGATTTTCAGCTCGTTTCTCGTCATTTGTTCCATTGTTTTGATGCGGTCCAAGTACTTCTTAATCTCCAGCCTGTTGCGATCGTCCTCTTCTTTAATGCTGTTATCTCCGCATTCGGCGGCCCGCAGATAGCGAAACGACAAATGGGAGGGATAGTCCGGATTGAGCGCATATTTGAGATAAAGCGGCAAAAATTCCTTAAAACTCAATAAGTGCGCATAGGCGGTATTCAAGGATGCCGTCAGCGCGGCCTGTTCCTGCTTTAATGCGGTTATGTAATTCGGGATATCCGTCCTAAAAGGAAACGCGATATTTTTGACGACCATCCTGATCTTTACCGGGCCGGTAATTATTTTCTGGTAGCCTTTCAAGATGCTCTGCCCCAATTTGGTCCCGAAATCAACGGTGCGCCGGCGATTATTTGAATCCGTTCCGAATATTTCATTAATATCGCCTCCGGCGCCCTGCAGGAAGAAGGCTATTGTCTCGCCCCCCAGATTATTCTCCAGATATTTCAGCGTGACACCGACATGATCGGCCGTTATATGCCCCGAGTTCCCTTGGGGTGAACCGAGCAAAAGGTGCGAGGCAAAATTATATACGACGGCAAAGGGATTGCCGTCCAGGCGATCTATTCGGAGGATGCCGATTTCCGGATCAATCGGCCGCAGTCCTTCAATTTCATTTTCGGGCGGGAAAGGACTCAAAGTGTGGTCCGTCCCGTTTTTCATCATAATAGTTCTGTTGACTGTAATCGTGTTTTCATAACCGGAACCAACTCCGATTACGACCGGCGCCATGTTTTGCAAGGCGCTTTTGATCGCTTCAAGGATTCTATTAATTTGAGCGGCATCATCACAAAGCAAACGCGGCGCCTGATGGGTATGCGATGCACTGACGCACACGTTACAGCCGGGAATGTTAAATTCTTTTTCAATTTGTTTGCGCAAATCAGGCATGAAATTGTCGGCGCTGTCACTTAAGATGTTTTGGCTGATGGTTCTGGCGCCTATCGCGGTGACATCCATGGTTATCCAGACAACTTTCTCGGAACCGTCATCCAAAACCAGAACTCTGGCAAAGAGCGGATCATCAACTATTAACTTGGTGCTTAAGTATTCTGCCGGAATATGCTTTTTGGCTTTTTCAGAAAGGCAATCATCATAAGTTCCTTCTTCTTTACATGTAATTTCGATCTTGCTTACGCCCGCGCGAATATGTTGAGACATTGTGTTTTTTCCTCTCTCTGATGATTGCCCGCTTGCATAAAGGCCTGCTGAATGGCAGGCAGAGTGTCGCGCGAAACGCGAAAAGTCAAGGCCAGAAATTTACGCGAACAAGGCGCGCATTGCGCGAAAACACTATGGGCCATAAACAAGAACCTTGACGTCC
The DNA here is from genome assembly GCA_008636095.1 of Kiritimatiellota bacterium. GTDB lineage: Bacteria > Verrucomicrobiota > Kiritimatiellia > JAAZAB01 > JAAZAB01 > VSJD01. Next base: position 5,540 of record VSJD01000038.1, read on the forward strand.
AGGCTCTTCACTTCCACGCTGACGTTCACCGAATTACTCAAGTCCTTGTTTTCATAGTAATCCCTTAACCGTGCGTTGGGAAGGGGGCTGAGATTTCTGAATTCAAGCACCTTTCGTTCCGCGGAATTATTGAAAAGAAATATCAACCGCGCGCCGTCGGCATTCCGTAAAACCGCCACGTCGTCCTTGGAAAATCCCGACTTGATTTCAATCAGGGCGTCGTCCCGGACATGATTAAGAAAAAAAGGCTCGAACTCGCTGACCAATCTTGAAATATCGCCAACGGCCGTCCAGAAACGCCCGTCCACTATTGTGCCGTAAAAAACCATCAGGCCGCCATTACTGTCGGTAATTCTCCTGAAAAGATTCAAGCGCATGTTGTCAAAATTATAACCGACGTCCCCGGCGCTTACATAAATCCCTTCACCGGCGGTCAATTTCTTGGGGGCAATTGCTTTAATGGTCGCCTCCAACGCCCCCAATGGCCGTCCGTAGCCGCATTGCGCATAGTCAATGGCCTCGGCCATCAGTTTCCAATCCGTCCCGTATATGGGTGGTGTGTGCTGGTAGCCGCTGTAGACGCCGAATAGACAGTCGGGATTGGCCTGCTTGATAAGGCGCCGGATCAACAGGGCACGTTGCGCGAACCGCCGTAATTGGAAATCATCCCATTGGTTTTTATAACGGACTTGGACGTCGTCAATGGACACATCGTCTTTTATGTCGGCATATCGCCGGAAGTCATCCAAATCCGCCGCGCTGAAACTCACCGCGCGGCGTCCCGTCGTGGTAACTTCGTGGTCCCATAAGATCATGTCGCAACGTTGCGCCACTTCGGCGATGCGCTTTTTTAAAAGGAGCCGGTATTCACCGTCGTCTGTGTCGTTAAGTAAATGGGACAAGCTCACTTCATTAGTCAGAATTGCGCCATTTCCGTGCACCGCCCGGTACTGCGGGTGTTTTTCCAGGAACTCCCGCGGGTCCGGATACAACGCGTTAAAATAATTCGCTTGAGTGGGAAAATATCCCCTTTCGATTTTAAGACCTTTGGCGCGCACCTCGTCAAGAAACGCCTGCGGATAAGCGGCATTGTCCAGCGCGGAAAATACGTTGAATCCGGCCTGGATCATGTTGCCAAGGCATGCTTCCCTTTTATCGGGGCTTAATTTGGACAAGGCGGCATTATAACCGTCGAACGAACTCACAATCGGATATTTTTGCGGTTGCACTCCCTTGATCGTGGGCAGGATGTGTAAGGGGAGCGTGACGGGTGGCTCCGCGACGGTCTTTCCGTCAACCTGGGCCGAAGTATTGTACACGACAGTTTCATCCAAAGGCAATGATTTGTCCGACGCGCAGAGAAAGATCAGATCAATCGAGTTCGTATAACGGTTTTTCAGGCCCATTTGCTTGGTGGGATATGCAAAAATACGTGGGACCGTCACGGTGTAACGATGGCGGTTTATTCCGTTGGTCGAAACGATCTCTTGCGTGACAGCCATGTCCCCGCTTAAGGATGACCAGCGATTTGTTGAAAATGACGGCGTCATGAGCGTCAGGCATTCGGGCATATCAATAACGAATTCGCAATTGGTGAAAGCGCCGACATCATCGGCATATTGGATAAGCAGGTGGCGTAACAACGAACTGTTATTGGCGATATACATATCCGTGAAATAGTGAAAATAGACGCCGCTGGCATGCGTCAGGAAACGCGTCCGGAAAGGGGTGTATTTCAGCAGGGGGAACTTGAGTTCGGTTGACGTGTAATAGGGTTCGCCGCTGGCGGCATCCATCACGCGATAGCTGATGGAAGCGTATTGCGAATTGATTCGGGCGGCCGTGGTTGAATCAATGATCAAGCGAGCTTCCGCTTTTGTCGTTTTTCCCGTTTGAACGGCCGCCGCAACCGCGTCCACGACTTTATCCGCGTTCGCATAGGCCACCTTGGTTTGCAGAAGCAGTTTGACATTCCGGTCCGAGGCGAGCTGAAATTCAAGGGCATTGGTCCGCTCCGCCAGGACGGCCGGCAAAGCCACCGATCGGACAACCGGTGCATTTTCGGCGAACTTAAGAATGCCGAATTTGTTGAAATTATGAAATGACCCGAACGTTGGCGACCAGGTCGTTGTTTCCGCCAAACTTGGTTTGTTCCGGCAAAAATTAACGCGCCAGGTGTTGCCCACGTTCAAATTGGTCACTCCGATATCTTTTAAGGGAATCTTGATCTCGAGATTCCAGTGCTTCTCGTTCCGGTACGTGCCAACCTCAAGGGCGCCATTCCAGGACACCCCCGGATCGGGTAGTGCGGCATCATAAATTGTGCCCGCGCAGTTGACGGCAATCTGGTAAAAGCGGTCGGGACGATCGGGGAAGGTGGCCAGGAAGATTTCCACGCTGTCATCCTTGAAAACGGCGGCGTCCCGATCGGTTGCCTTGGCGCTCACCATGTGCAGTTGGTTCAAGACCGGATTCAAATAAATATCAAAACACTTGAACCCGATATACACGTTATCCCGGTCATACGTAACAAAAACCTGGGTCTGCTGCTGTTTGCCGAAATCCCCCGATGTGCTTACAAAGGGGGTCAGGCAGGAGGCATTGAGCCAGCACGCGTCCTCGAGCTTGCCGTCAATGACCGGCGGCGCGGAGGCCGGATTCATTGCCACATACGGCACGTTGTTTTGATCCGGAAAGTCCATTACAGCCGGCGGTGCGTCGGCAGGGCCGGATACCGGTTCTTCAGAACCGATGGAGAGGTCATCGTAAAACGTCAATTTGTCCATTGAAGCGCCGCCGCCCAGCAATAAATTATCCAAACCGCGTATGGCGACATTTTCGAGTTTCCCCGCGGTAAAAGGGATATCCGGAAAAATCCGGTCATCCACGTTCAGGTCATAGTTTTGGGTTGCGTATTTCAAATGAATTTTTACATGATGCCAATTGGTTCCCAGTTTGAAAGGGAAACCCGCTTTCGCAGCTGTAATCCGGTTGGCGTAAAACAAGAGACGGACAAGCGAGAAGCTTTTGCCCGCGGCGCTTCCATTCAGATACAAAAAGGCTTTGTAACCAGCCGGTTGCTCGTCATCGGACCGAAACCGGTATTCAAGCCAGAGGCTGTCGCTTTCGATCGGCGGCGCAAATATTTTTGAAGCGATTTTTCCATAGCTTCCATCGCCACCGCCCAGCGTAATCGCCTGTGTGCCCCAATGGGCGCTTTTGGCGGTTACCCCGCCTTTAGGGCTTGAAAATGACATTCCGTTTGACGCGTCGCGCGTATAATTGCCAAACGGCTCGTTGGTCGCCTCAAATCCGGTCTTATAAAAGACTTCGCCCTGACTCACCGCCAGGAGGCTGAGGAACAAAATCATGAACGCGTTTCTTAAACCAGATTGCATCGGATTTTTCTCCTTCCATTAATGGGGGTTCCGGCAAGAGAATGTCAACAGCGCCTTGCCCCCATTCCGTTCCAGTTGTCTGTAAAATGTTTCTTGATTTTTGGCATGGTTCAAATCATGCAGGTAGTATTAATATTTACCGTATTTCTTCCCATATTCAACGAACGCGGGCTATGCCCGCAACCCAAGTTTAATCGTCAGATCACAAAGCCCAGATTGCGGATTTTAGCTTCCAGCCGGGGATGCCCCTGGGGAAGCACCACGCGCGTGAACCGGAATTCCCGGCGGATGGGATAATTCTTACGCAACTTTTCAAAATGCTCGCCACGCGTCTTTGGATCCGCTGCGGCGCCCGCGCGCAGGCGCCGATCGTCGGCCTCGATATCATAGACCGGCCGCACGATCCGCCACAGGGCCGCTTCCTCACTCAGGCCCGTGGGATCCAATTTGATTTCCGGAACGATAGGCGGCGGCAACAGGCGCTCCGGCGTCCAAGTCGGCGCAATGCCCAGGAATCGGCACACGGAGCGATACATCATCACGGTGCCCGTGACCTTGCCCTCGAAAGAATGGCCGGCGATATGCGGCGTGGCGATATCCGCCTTGGCCAGCACGTCGGTGCGGAACACGGGCTCGCCTTCCCAGGTATCCAGCACGGCGCAGGCCACCTTGCCGGTTGCGCGCGCGGTCAGGAAAGCGTCCGAATCCATTGCGGCGCCGCGCGCCGCGTTAAGCCATACGACACCAGGTTTAAGCTGCTCGAAGAAACGCCGATCGGCCAGGTGCCAGGTGGGGTAGGGCCCGGTTTTGGTCAGGGGCATGTGCAGAGTCAGGATATCGGCTTCCGCCAGCACCTGCTCCAACGGCAGGAAGACCGGGTTATTTTCGGCATCATGCCGGGGCGGATCGTTCTGCAGGACGCGCAGACCCAGGGCCTGTGCCTTTTGCACCACGAGCCGGCCCACATTGCCGACACCTACGATGCCGATCGTTTTGCCTGAGAGCGTAAAGCCGTGGCGCTGACCCAGACATAGCAGGGCGGTGGTCACGTATTCCGAGACGCTGTTGGCGTTACAGCCGGGCGCCGCACACCAGGTGATACCGGCCTGATTGAGGTAAGCCAGGTCCAGGTGGTCGGTTCCGATCGTTGCCGTGCCGACAAACCGGACGCGGCTACCCTCCAGCAGTGCGCGGTTCGCATGCAAGGTGGAGCGAATCACGAGCACGTCCGCGTCCCGGACGCGATCGGCCGTTATTTCCTTCGGTGCCAGGATCGTCAGGTCGCCCAGCGGCCGGAAAGCCTCTTCGGCATAGGGAATATTGGTGGAACAAATTATTTTCATGCGGGGTTTAACCTACATAATCTTGAACTTCGGCAGATCCTGGATATCCACCATGCCGACGAGGCGGCGTTTGCCGTCCACCACGAGCAGGTCGTCAATGGTGTGTTCCTCAAAGATTTTCAGCACTTCGACGGCCAGGTCCTCCGTCCGGACGGTGATGGGCGAACGGGTCATCACGGTGCGTATGGGCAGATTGGCGATTGCCCCGTGTTGCTGGGTGATGAGCCGGCGCAGGTCGCCATCCGTGAAAATACCGGTCAGTTTACCAGCTCGATCCACGATGCCGACTGCACCCGCGCGGGCGCTGGTCATGGCGAGAATTGCATCCTTGACTTTTGCGTGCGTGCCGATGCGCGCCAGGCGTTTATCCTTGCGCATGATGTCGGCCACGCGCAGGAGCAGGGTCCGCCCGATGGCGCCGCCGGGATGGAGCTTTGCGAAATCCTCTTTGCGGAACCCGCGTGCCTCCAGGAGCACGATGGCCAGCGCGTCGCCCACGGCCAGCATGGCGGTCGTACTGGCGGTCGGCGCCATGTTGAAGGGGCAGGCTTCGCGGCGGACGGGGATCAGGATGACTTCGTCACTGGCCCGGGCCAGCGCGCTTTGGGCCACGCCGGTCATGGCCACGATCGTCGCGCCCAAACGTTTGACGACCGGCAGGATTTCCAGGATCTCGGCGGATTCCCCACTGTGGCTTAAGGCCAGCAGGACGTCGTGGCCTCCGAGGATGCCGATATCCCCATGCATGGCCTGTGAGGGATGCAGGGTCACGCTGGGTGAGCCGGTGCTGGAAAGCGTGGCGGCGATCTTCTGGCCGATGTGAAAACTCTTGCCCACGCCGGCGA
>VSJD01000137.1 GCA_008636095.1 Kiritimatiellota bacterium
AATGTCATGCCGGTAACATTTTATTATGGCGCAACGGGCAGGATGATTTAGGGTAGGCTACAACACCGGCAGGGGATTGGGAATGGCATCAATGACCTGCAGGGCAAGCAATAATTCGGCCAGTTTTGCCATGTTCCGGTTCAGATAATTCAGGAGAACTTGGTCGTTGCCGGGCTTCCAGCCATAGCGCTTGAGTTCGGCACGAGCCTCATCCGGCGACTTTCGTTCCACCAGGACCCGGTAAGCGGCCACAACACCACCCGTGCGCTGGGCGCCTGCGGCGCAATGCACTAACACCGGTTTGCCTTCACGTCGGGCCTGATGCATGACCGCAATGGCCTGGGCATAAGAGCTAATATCCCCCGTGCCGTCGCCGATTAAGGGGAAATTATGGTACTCAATGTCCAGGGCCACGGCCGCCGCGCGTTCCTTTAGCTGGAACCGGTTTCCGGGCTTATTCTCCGTGAGATCAATCAGGACGCGAATGTGATGGTTGGCCAGCGTGGCCTGGGCGCGATCTAGGGGAAGGCGCCCGCTCCGATAGATAAGCCCCTGCTCTACTAAGCCCCAGTGCTTGGTCGCCAACCGGTCTTTGAGCACCAGATCCCAGCTGGTCAAGGCTCCGGCAATGACCACCAATGCCGCCAATATGGCAATGATCAGGCGGCGTGGGCAAGGTCTGCATTCGGGTTGATTGATGATATTCATGGGATTTTCATTCAGCGTTCGACGTTCGACTCACCTTGGCGAAGTGCTCCGGTGGAGCCTGGTGTTGGATGTTCCTCCGTCGCTAAAGCTATTGCGGACAAGTCGATGTTTGCTTTGTGGAAGGCTTCATAGCCGGGGCGGCCTCGTTCATCAATAGTCGGAACTCCTCGCTCTTGTGCCCGCCGTGCATGGGCTGAACGATACGGTACGACTTCCCGATCAGCAGGTGCTCGGCATGGATCAGATCGCTCTCGGCCACGACAATGCCCGCCGGACCAGGGCGGCCGTAAAGAAAATCGGCACATTCCTTGGCGTTTGTGAGCGAGACAACCTTTAGCCGCGAATCCAGGTAAAACATCAGGGCGCCTAAATCGCGTTCGCGCTCGCCGGCCAGCGCGATGCGCCCTCCGGCATTCAACTCCTGCCGAACCAGGGCAACCAGGGGTTCATAGGTCCTCTGGTAATTCACCGACGGCATGAAGATCGCGGCATCCAGCAGACACAGTACCGCCAGGATCATGGGGGCCGATAGAATCGCATCAACCCGCCTGCCCGCAGTCGCTACGCTTCCAGCGTTGCAGGCGGGCTGGCCTGCCCGAAATTCCTTCCAGAGCTGAATCTCGGCGTACCCGCAGACCACCAAAGTCATTAGCGCCAACCCAAAACAAATGATCGCCGCGCCGTTTCCCGGCGCCCATACGACCGTCATACCGGCCAAAAACGCCAGCACATAGCCCAAGGGTACGGCCAGTGCCGCGACCCCGACCAGACCGAAAGTCAGACCGACCAGGCGCCGGTCGAGCGCGGAGGTCCAGTCCGCCCGCAACGCTGGAAGCGTAGCGACTGCGGACAGGCGGGTTGCGGTGTCTTCCAGCCAGATTCCGGTCATCAGGAACATGATGGGAAAGAGCGGCAGGGCATAGCAAGCCGCCTTGGACGATGACACGTGCAGAAGCGCCAGCATGCAGACCAGCGCGAATCGGACGAACAAGGCCGGCAGACCGGTCACCGGGCTTTTTGGCCGGAACCAGGAAATCAGCGCGGCCATGACCAGCAGGGTCCAGGGTATCAGCCGCATCGGCAGGCTGAACAGATAATACAGTACGGATTCCTTGTGGACATAATACGGGTCAATCGGCAAATTGGGATCATTGAAAGCCAAAAACCGGCCAAACTGGTTTTCCCAAAAGACACTGTAGAGAAATGTGCCTCCACCCGCGTGCCATAAAGCCGCGATCCAGGGGGCCAGTACCAGCGCAAACACCACGCTGAAGGCGGTGCCCAGCAGAACGATCAGTTTCCATTCACGCCGATAAACCAGAAAGGCGCCCACCGATACCCACACCAAGCCCGGCCCGATGAGGCCCTTGGCATAAAACGTGCCGGCCGATACCGCCAGAAACGCAAGCCATCCAATCAGCCGACGGGGGAGGGCGGTATAGGCTTTCCAGAAAAGGTAGAGCGACAATACGACCATGAAAGCCAGCGCCGTATCGGTGAGCACAATACGGGAATATTCAAAATAGAGCACCGAGGTGGCGCACAGGAAGGCGGCCACAACGCCGGCGCGTTCGCGGCCCAGGTCACGCGCCCATAGACCGATGATCCACAAAGCGCCGAATCCGTACAAGGCCGCCGGCAAACGTACCAATCCCTCGTTCACCCGACCGAACACCTTGCACAGTACCACGCCCGTCCAGTGCAGGAGGGGCGGTTTTTCGAGGTAAGCCTGGCCGTTAAAAACCGGCGTGACCCAAACACCCTCGCGCACCATTTCACGGATCATGGCGCCTTCGCGCGTATCGTTGCTGGACCATAAGGAATGGTCAAACAGGCCGAAGGCGAAAAGCAGCGCCAGCAACAGCCACGCCAGAGCGTGGGTGCGGCTTGGTAATATGCTGGTCAACAGACTCATAATGCGGACTACTGTGCCCGATTCCTATTTTGCATTCAAGACCATAGATCAGCGTCAGAGCGGGCAATGCCATTTGTTACATCAACGCGGATTGTAGCTAATTGTTCGAAGATGTTTTTGCATCTGATCCACCCGATGATCACGGGGCGCGGCCTTGAGTTGGGTCAGAGCCCATGTAATATTATCGACTTTATCAGACGGTAGCGGCTGGTGGAACTCACCCGGCAAAGCGCGCTGCAAGGCGCTAAACGCAGCCGCCAAAGCCGCCACACGTTTTGCCAGGGAGCGCATGGCCTGGTTTGTAGCCAAACACTCGGCGCGGCGCGCACAGGATCGCGCCTGTTGCAGCATCAGACGCACCCAGGTTCCCGCGCTGCGTAAAAAAAGTTCCAGTCCGCCCTCGCGGAGCGCGCGACAGCATTCGCTAAAGGCTGGATTGGTTTCGGCGCGCCTGAGCCAGACCACTGCCGACTTTGCTGGTAGTTTCGGCAGACTTTCCAGGCACTCCGTCAAAGTCTTTGCCGCACTGAGCGCAAAATAACGATTGCCCGCCACGGTCAGGTGAATGCCGTCCTTGCAGATCAACTGATCATTCATGTTTTTTTGCTTGGCCACAGCCGCCTGAAATATGCCAAAGCGGTCATGCAACGGCAGTTCATACTGTTTCGCCACGCGGCGAATCATGCGATGCGTGCGCGTTTTAAGGATACGCATTAGCCCGCCGGCTTTAATAATGTCAGGATGCTTGCGATAACAGTGCAGTTTCTCGATAACTGTCGGGACAGTTTCCAGGATAATCCGGGCCTGGGGACATTGTTTCCTGATTCCGCCAACAATGGCGTGTAAATCCTTTTCGGCATAGTTAATTTCGCGAAGCATATTGTTGCCGCCCAGATTGATCAAAACGGCGTCAGGATCATAGACCAGCACGTCGCGTTCCAGCCGTTCCAAGGCCTGCCCGACCGTATCGCCCCCATCGCCGCAGATGGCCACATCCACCAGCACCCGATCGCCCAAGTGCGCCTGCAGTTCCTGTTCAATATAATCGCCATACCGCTGACCAAACGGCACATTGGACGACCACGTGATCGAATCGCCCATCATGACAACCTGCACAAACTTTTTTTTCATACCATCTCCTCCTTTAACCAGGCGGGGTCGTGGCGGTGATCATATAGGGATGGCACAGATAGTGCAAGTCGTGGCCTACGGGCAATAATTATATTGAGCTGGCAATTCTATAACACAGGCTAATATTGAAGCAGACCGGGAAATGCGATAAGATTAATTACATGGACATCGGCCGTCTCCAACAGCAATCCGAAACCCGATGGATGTTGCCGCCCTCGGGACGCATGCGCACGCCGACAATTTTGTATGCATCGCCGGAACTGATCCGTGCGATGGATGCCAAGGTGCTGGAACAACTGACCAACATCGCGGCTCTGCCCGGCATCGAAACGGCGGCCTTTGCCATGCCGGATGCCCACTGGGGGTACGGGTTCCCCATCGGCGGAGTAGCCGCCTTCGACGCCGAAGCTGGCGGCGTGGTGTCGGCCGGCGGCGTTGGCTTCGATATTTCCTGCGGTGTGCGTACGATGTTGACCGGCCTGCTGGCCGAGGAAGTGCGTGCGCGCCAGCATAAACTGGCGGATGCCCTGTTTTATGCCATTCCTTCCGGGATAGGCAGTACGGGCGCCATCCGGTTAACGCGCCCGGAAACCGACCGGATGCTGGTGGAAGGCGCGCGTTGGGCGATCCAGCGCGGGTATGGGCTGCCGCGTGACCTGGAACGGATCGAGTACCGTGGTGAAATGCCCGATGCGGCGCCGGAACATATTTCCGAGCAGGCCCGCAAGCGCCAGCAGGATGAAATGGGCACGTTAGGTTCCGGGAATCATTACCTGGAAGTGCAGGAGGTGGTCGAGGTGTTCGATCCCGCCACGGCGGCAGTATTCGGCCTGCGCGAAGGTGAAATTGTCGTCAGCATCCATTGTGGCTCACGCGCTCTGGGTCACCAGGTGGCCACGGAATATGCCCGGCTCATGCTGAAAGCGGCCCATACCCATGGCATTCCGATTACCGATCCTGAACTGGCCTGCGCGCCGATTAATTCCCGCGAAGGCGAGGCCTACCTCGGCGCCATGCGCGCGGCCGCTAATTGCGCGCTGGCCAACCGGCAGATCATTGCCAGTTTAGTGCGCGATACTTTCAACCGGGTATTCGGCAAAATTGATTTGCCGTTGTTGTACGACGTTTCGCACAACATCTGCTCGGAGGAGGAGCACCGGATTGGTGACCAGGTGAAACGGTTGTTTGTTCACCGCAAGGGGGCCACGCGCGCCCTGGGGCCCGGCCATAAATCCCTCCCGCCGGAGTTTCAAACAACCGGCCAACCCGTTCTGATCGGCGGTACGATGGGCACGGCATCCTACGTGCTGGCGGGCATTCACTCTGAAGCATCGGAACGAGTCAACGCCAACGAAACGTTATCTTTCCGATCGGCTTGCCACGGGGCCGGGCGCCGGATGAGTCGCAGCCAGGCCGCCAAGCAGTGGCAGGGCCGCGACGTGGTCAAGCGCCTGGAATTAAGCAACATCCTGATCCGCAGCGCCTCCGCGCGCAGTGTCGCCGAAGAAGCACCGGGCGCTTACAAGGATGTCAGCGACGTGGTGGAAGTCACCGAACGTTCGCGCCTGGCGCGCAAGGTAGCCAAGCTGGCGCCGCTGATCTGTATAAAAGGCTGAGATTTTTCGCTCAGAACTTATAGATCATCGCGCCCTGGAAGCGATTGTCGGAGGAAGCCGATTGTCCCTTGTAGGACGTCGTCATGTAATAATATTCGAAAGCCGCCGTGACGGCGGAAGTGATCTTGCAATAGACGCTGGTTACCACGGTCTGGTTTTTCGAGCGGTTGCCGTCGTTCAGGTCCTGGTTATCCGGATCGTCAATACCATACGCCAGGTTCCAGTTCAGGCGATCCGTCAGATCGGTAATTAACTGAATATAGCCGCCTCTGGCGCCGATGCCCTTCTGCAACGTCTTGTTAATCCCCTGCCCTATGCCGCCGTAATATGTGTCTAGGTTCTTGCCCTGCCAGATAGTGCCTTGAAAAGCCACCTTCTGGTGCACCGGTAGAAACAGACTGCCAATCACCGACCATGTATTATAATCTTTGACATCGGTATCCACGACCACGTTGCTGACGATTGAATCCAGTGTTTCGTTGCCCCAGTGGCCGGATACACTGAGCTTGGTCGCTTTGGCCGTCAAAAGCTGGGTTTCCAGGCAAACATTATACTGCACGGAAGGATAGCCGGAATCGGCGCCGTCATCCTGCATGCCGCCATCAATGTCCTCCCCAATCGTGCGGGCCGCGGCCACCTTGGCCACCAGTTTTGTCTTGCCGTATATCGGGATATCCTGGGTTACACGGAATTGCGGCCGGCGCAGACCCAGCGCGCCGACGTCGGCCATGATGGCGATGTTCACGGTTTTAGGAATCACGGTCATGAAGGTATCCCAGTCCTGACCGGCGCGCACCGCCGTACCCGACGGCATGGCCAAATCCAAATAAGCCAGACGCAGGCGCAGGTTGGGCGAATTCTGCGAGCCGCCGTTGCCGTAGAAATCCACTTCGATTTTGCCGGTGGTTTTCAGGCTTTCGATATCCGGGCCGGCCAACGCCAGTCCCAGCCTGGTTTCCCGAGCAGTCATATTAAATTCGTTATCACTTTCACCGTTGACTTTCGGCAGGACATAGTACAACGCGTCGCCGGCGGAGGTTTTCTGCGTGTCGTAGGCCGCATCCAGCTTGACATAGCCATAGACCTTGAGTGTCAGCAATGGGGCATTACTAACGGCGCCCGGCGTGGAAATCTTAATTTCGACGGCCGCGACCGATATTACCATCATACCTGCCATGGCAATACCAGCCAGAACCAACCCGATTTTACGTGTCATGATGCTTGCTCCCTTGCTGTCTGTTATCCACCGTTCGATACGCACACTTAATTCTTGCGCATTTAATCCGGAGCGCGCGTCGCTGTCAACCCTGATTTTTTGAGGGCCTGTTGCCCAAATCATTTTGGCAACAAGCCCAAGAATATGAGGTACAAGAATGCGGGCTTGACAACGTCCTGCCTAAGATGTTTAATGCCAACTCAGTCGGGCGGGCTTGATACATATTTACAACATTTCTGCCCGGCGACTACGCGAACCTTTCTCCTCCATGCGTCCGGCGGGCAGAGAAACAACATGTCCGGACCGGAGGTTCCCATGCACAGCAATCAAGCTCGTCCTATTCACGTCCCGCACCATGCACAGAGGACGGACGACAGACGACGGACGACAGACATCGACGTGTCCGGCGAAGCCTTGGCGAAGACGGAAGCCTTGGCGAAGGCGGGACGACAGACGTTGGGCGGCAGCCTGCCCTCTCGGACCCACGCGGCTCCCGTACCCTTGCCTATCCGAACGGTTGCGCCACTGACCGTTTTTAGCGCGCTTCTGCCGGAACTCCAACGCGCGGTGGCCGAGGAGGGTTACATCACGCCCACACCGATCCAGGCCAAGGCCATTGGGCACCTGCTCGCCGGGCGCGACCTACTTGGATGCGCCCAGACGGGCACGGGCAAGACGGCCGCATTCATCCTGCCGATCCTACAATATCTCACCCAGCACAAGGGGCAGCCCCAGCGCGGTAGGCCGCGCGTGCTTGTCCTGGCGCCGACACGTGAACTTGCGGCGCAGATCGGCGAGAGCATTCGCGTTTACGGGCGGCATCTGACGATCAAGCACACCGTCATCTTTGGCGGGGTCGGCCAGCAACCGCAGGTCGCAGCGTTGGGCCGCGGCATGGACATTGTTGTTGCCACGCCCGGGCGCCTGCTCGACCTGATGCAACAACGGCACGTGCGCCTGGACGGCATAGAAGTTTTTGTGCTTGACGAAGCGGACCGCATGCTGGACATGGGGTTCATTCATGATGTGCGTCGGATTATCGCGACGCTTCCGGTTCGGCGCCAATCGCTTTTTTTCTCTGCGACCCTGGCACCCGAAATTATCACGCTTGCGCGGGCCATGGTGCACGACCCCGTGCACATTACCGTGACGCCCGACCAGCCCGCCGTCGAGAAGATCGTTCAAAAAGTTTTATTCGTGGATAAGAAGGACAAGCCCATCCTGCTCGTCACGCTCCTGCGGGACCCCGGCATTAACAAAGTGCTCGTGTTCACGCAGATGAAGCATGTCGCCAACCGGGTGGCCGACATCCTCCTCTCGGCGGGCATCCAGACTTCCGTGATCCATGGTAACAAGAGCCAGAGCGCACGCACCCAGGCCATGACGGGATTCAAAACGGGACGGGTGCGCGTGCTCGTCGCGACGGACATTGCGGCGCGAGGCATTGATGTGGACGGCATCACGCACGTCATCAATTACGACCTGCCCAACGAGCCGCACATCTACGTGCACCGCATCGGCCGCACAGCCCGTGCAGGCGCCGCGGGCGACGCGGTTTCCTTCTGCAGTGCAGAGGATCGCAATTACTTGCGCGACATCGAACGCCTGATTCGGAAGAGCGTCCCGGTCGATTTGAAACACGCCTACCATTCCGAGACTGCCCGCACCGCCACCGGTGCGGCGGCCCAGCCGCCGCCCAGAGGGCCGCGGGGCGCCCCGCGGTCGCACGCGCCGCATGCCACGCGCCATTTTTCGTCGCGGCCTAACCGGTTTTCGGCTTCAAGACGGTAAAATCCGCGACAAGCATACTCGCCACATACTCGTAATTCATAATTGACAATCCCGGTGGGGCTGTTAAACAACTTCCTGGTAATCAACCACAATATGGACTAATCGCAATGCCCTGTAGCATTGTGGATTTTTTTGTATATGTCATTATTCAATATATTATTACTGGTTCTCTACACCGTGCTCATGCTCGTGTTGACGATTTACTCCGCCCACGCCTATTTAATGCTTTACCTCTACCGCAAGAACCGCACCAGCCGGGCAAAACCAGTTTGTGTTTACACGGAATGGCCACGGGTGACGGTGCAACTGCCGATTTTCAACGAACAATACGTTGTTACCAGGCTCCTTGAAGCCGCCTGCGCGCTGGATTATCCCCGTGATCGCCTTGAGATCCAGATTCTGGATGATTCCACCGACGAGACCCAGGAAACCGCAAAAAAGTTAGCCGTCAAATTCCAGTCCCAGGGAATCAACATTAATTACCTGCATCGCACAAATCGTCAGGGTTTCAAGGCCGGTGCACTGAAAAATGGTCTTGCCCGGGCCCAGGGTGATTTCCTGGCAATTTTTGACGCCGATTTTATACCGCCACACGACTTTCTGCGCAAGATTATGCCTTACTTCTCTTCCGAAAATATCGGGGTGGTGCAAGCCCGTTGGGGGCACCTGAATGCCAACTATTCCATGTTAACCCGGGGCCAGGCCATCGGGCTGGACGCGCATTTCGTCCTGGAACATGGCGCACGTAATTCCTCCGGCATTTTTATCAACTTCAACGGCACCGCCGGGATCTGGCGCAAGGCCGCCATTATTGACTCCGGCAATTGGCAGGACGACACCCTGACCGAAGATATTGACCTTTCCTATCGTGCCCAGTTGGCGGGATGGAAATTCGTGTATGTCAATGACGTCATTTGCCCGGCCGAAATCCCGGCCGAAGTGTACGGGCTCAAAAACCAGCAGTATCGCTGGGCCAAGGGCGCCATTCAGACCGCCAAAAAACTGCTGCCGGCGATCTGGCGGAACAAAACTATTCCGTGGCTCCTGAAGTTCGAGGCCACCATCCATTTGACCAACCACCTGGTGTTTCCAACCCTGCTTTTAATCGCCTTGCTCTCCTACCCGCTCATGCTCATCGGGGTTCAGTGTCCGCAGTCGGCGCTGTTTTTCTGGGTGGCCTCGCTCTTCACCATCAATGCCTTCAGTTATCCGCTTTTTTACATCTATGCCCAACGCGAAATTTACCCCGACTGGAAACGCCGGGTGTTCTTTTTGCCGATCCTCATGGCCGGCGCAATCGGGCTTTCCGTGATCAACACCAAAGCTGTTTTCAGCGGGCTTCTGGGCCGGAAAAGCGACTTCCATCGCACACCTAAATTTAATCTATCCGATCACCAGACGAACTCATGGAAGGGACGGCATTATCGCAGCCGATTCAACATCACCGTCCTGGTGGAAATCATGCTGGTTATTTACATCTCGCTCGCGCTTTACTACGCGGTCAGCAACCTGAAATTTGTGGCCATCCCGTTCATCCTCCTCTATTGGCTGGGATTTGTGTTCATTGGTGGACTTTCCATGGTCCACGCCCTACGGCGCTGAGACGGACGATAGATAGATAGA
>VSJD01000138.1 GCA_008636095.1 Kiritimatiellota bacterium
AGACAGAGATCAGAGGTCAGCGGTCAGCCGGAATAGAAATTAGACTTGAATCTTTGTTTTCGCCCCATCCAGCATTTCCTCTGACCTCTGTCTTCAAGTTGATGACAACGGCAGAGCGACCCGATAAAGGCGCGGGGCAAGCCCAATCTTTTTCTTGAATAGTTTCGAGAACTGCGCCGCATCGTCATAACCGGCCTCCAAGGCAACCTGTTTGACGGAACGTGAGAGGGCGTGCAAGGCGGTGGCCGCATTTTGCATGCGATGGAAAAGCAGATAGTCATGAGGTGCGCGACCGAGCCGATCTCGAAAGAGACGGCGAAAACGGCTGTAGGATAATCCCATCCGCTTCGCTTCAAGGGGGAAAACAACCGGTGTCAACGGGGTCGCGCGAATGCGAGATGCGAGCGTATCCAAGGCATCGGCGTATGGCATTGAAGGGGCAATGGCCCGAATTTCAGCCATCAACAGGCACAGCAAACGTTCCAAGAGCGTGACAGCCAGACCTGTCTCCAGCGGGTCGGTTTTACCGATCCGTTGAATGACCGCGCGAAATAACGCGGCCACGGCCTGCGCGTCGCGCACGTGCACATAGCCCGCCGGCGAAAGCGGCATGAATCCCTCTTCGACCAGTCGTCGGGCGCGGCGTCCCTTCATTAAAACCCAGTGATGATACCATCCTTTGCCGTCCATCGCCCCGTATTGGTAACAATGCCGGGGACTGTGCCAAAAGACGATGGGCGATTCCATCACCACCGGTTCCCCGCCATCGATAGCAAAGGTCATTCGTCCCGACAGCATGAATTCCACCGACCATGTGCCCATGAAACGGCAATCCAATCGGGTGGTACAGACCGGGACCACCGAGCCGCCAATCAACCGGATATCGTCAAAATAGCGCGCAATCATATTTGCCAACTCATTAATCAGAACTGCCATTTACACCTAGATCACCACCATATATTCTATAAATATTGTTTTTGCAATAAAAGCCAAAACAGACAACCAAGAAAGGGGACGGGCGCATGACCCACGCAAAACAAACCGCATATTCAAACCGCTCGATCGAAGCGCGCAAGCAAAATTGGCGCGCCTTGCTCACCCGCGGCCAGCGCACAAAAAATCGTTTCTGCTTTATCGTTGCCTATAACGACCCGGCGGCGACGGAGCCCGTGCCCGCGCCCCTCTTCTGGCCTGGTCATGCCGCGGCGCGCATCGAACGCAAATATCAGGACTACCGGCAAGCCCTTGAACGTTCCATATGGCTCGACGACGATGCCATTCCCTGCCTGAATATGATCACCGGAACCGAAATATTTGCCGAAGCCTTCGGGTGTCCAGTGCATCGGCCCGACCCCGGCGCGCCCTTTGCCATGCCCATGATTCATGCGGCCGGCGAGGTCGCCAAGATCAAGGTTCCCGACCTTGGCTCCTCGACGCTGGCGTATCTTTTCGACATGGCCGACGAGTTGAAACGACGCGCCGGTTCCGACGCCATTCTCGGAATGGTGGATGTTCAAAGCCCCATGGACATCGCCGCCCTCATTTGGGAAAAAGCGTCCTTTTTTGTCGGCATGATCGAAACCCCTGAGGCTGTCAAGGAACTGGCCGGCAAGGCCCGCCAACTGCTGGCCGCGTTTCTCGACGAGTGGTTCCGACGGTACGGAACCGAATTTATCGCGCATTGGCCGGCATACCTGATGACCGACGGACTGACCCTGTCGGAAGATGAAGTTGGCGCGGTCAACGCAGACATGTTCGAAGAATTTTTCCTGCCCGAACTCGCCGCGTTGTCGAAGCGTTATGGCGGCATTGGCATGCACTGCTGCGCCGATGCCAAGCATCAATGGAATCACTTTCGCCGGATTCCGGGATTACGCTTGCTGAACCTTTTCAATCCGCCGACACGCCCGCCCGAGTCATATATCAAGGAAGCCTATCCGTTCTTTCGCGACACCTGCGCGCAATGGCATATGGGCTGGCTCCCGTCCGGCAACCCTGAAACCTGGCCGAGGCAGTATCCTGAAGGCGCGCGTGTCGTCATCAATGTGGCGGCAAATTCCAAGGAAGACGCCATACGTCTTTGCGCCAAACTTCAAGAGGTCAGGCAGCGCCTCGACGCCGAATAAATAACGAAGAACAGGCATCTGTTCTCTGACTCACGAAATATGTTCGCGGATAAAGGCGCGCACGGCCTGGGCATCGGCGGGCAAGACCGTGCGGCGCTGGGGCAGGTTGGCAAGTGCATCGAGTACGGGATGGTGAGCAATATCCTGGCCGGTTGCCTGGCGGATGGCATCGGCAAATTTAGCCGGATGGGCGGTAGCCAGCGAGAGCATGGGCTCGTCCGGGCTCAGGAACTGGCGTCCCACGTGCACCCCCACGGCACTATGCGGATCCAGAAGGTATCCGTGCTGTCCGTAAAACTCGCGGATTGTCGCCAACGCGTCGGCTGTCGTACAGGTTCCGGCCGCAAAGAGTGGGTCCACGCCGGTGCTTCTCGCCCGATCCAGGTGCAGTTGACCGGACTGCGCAAACGCCTCCATCAGCCGACAGACTTCCCGGGGATTACGATCTACCCGATAATACAGATAGCGCTCGAAATTGCTCGCGACCTGGATGTCCATGGAAGGACTTAAGGTGGCCTGCACCGTTCCACGTTGATAAACGCCGGTATTAAAAAAACGGGCCAGGATGTCGTTCTCGTTCGTTGATAGAATCAGGCGGCTGACTGGCAATCCCATGCGCGCAGCCAGGTATCCCGCAAAGATGTCACCGAAATTACCCGTTGGCACCGCGATCCGGACCGCACGCGCGCCGGTCCGCGCCATGACCTGGAAAGCGCCATAAAAATAGTACACGATCTGGGCCATTAGGCGCACCCAGTTTATGGAATTTACCGCACCCAGTTCATAGCGGTCGCGGAACGGCAGATCTAGGAATATCGTTTTAACGATGCTCTGGCAGTCGTCGAAACTACCGCGCACGGCCAGGCAAAAGACATTGTCGTCCGGCACGGTGGTCATCTGGCGCTCCTGGGCGGGACTGATCCGTCCATGCGGATAAAGCACAAAGATACGGATACCCCGACGCCCCCGGACACCGGCAATGGCCGCACTGCCGGTATCGCCGCTGGTGGCCGCAAGGATGTTCAATCGTCGGCCCGACTGCGCCAGATAATATTCGAACACGCGCCCGAGGAATTGCAGGGCCACATCCTTGAACGCCAGCGTCGGTCCATGAAACAGTTCCAGTATATGAATGCCGTTAACGGCCACGACCGGCGTCACATCCGGATGCCGGAAGGTGGCATAACTGTCGCCGATCATTGCCCGCAGGTCATCCGCGGGCAAATCGGCAAAGCGGCGCATAACCTCCAACGCCAGCGCACCGTAATCCAGGCCGGCCCAGGCGGACAGGTCGGCACGAACATCGGGAATGAAGTCCGGCAGGAACAGGCCCCCATCACGCGCCAGTCCGGTCAGCACGGCCGTTTGAAAATCCACCGCGCTCCCGCCGCCCCGTGTGCTGATATAATTCATTCGCGCCAGCGCCTTTCTTGGAATTCTAATTTTCCATTGACCTTCTGCAGTCGGGGCATACGTAGCAGGACGGCGGTAAACGCCCGATACGTATCCGCCGACATTTGCTGATTAATATTGTAGTCCAACCAGATTTCCTCAATGGGTGAATTCTGAATGGGCGACAAATCCCGCACAGCCGATTCGCTGATATCCAGCCACTTCAGTGGCATATCTCGCAAGGGATCCAAATCCTTAACCCGGGTAGCGCGCACGTTCAGCATTTCCAGGGCAAGACTACGCACCGGCGACAGATCCCGGATATTGGTTTTGCTCAAGTTCAGCCCCCGCAAAGGCATGTTGGCCAGTGGGGTCAGGTCCCGCACCCGCGTCTGGCTCAGGTCCAGGTGATCGAGTTTTATACCTTTCAACGGGCTAAGGTCGGCCACCTCGGTGCGGTTGATGATCAACTCCGTGAGCGGCATTCCCGCCAGAACCGTGATATCGCGGATGCGGCTCGCGGTCGCGATCAGTCGCTTCAGCTTCATACCGGTTAGCGGCGCCAGATCGGATACTTCCGTGTAGCTGATATTCAGGGACTCCAGCGGCAGACCAGCCAGCGGTTTCATATCCCGAATAGTCAGACGGCTGAGCGTCAGATCCTGCAGGGGCATGCCTTTCAAAACCGACAAATCCGTAACCCGTGTGCCGGCCAGGTTGAGCTTGGTCAGCGGCATGCCAGTCAGCGGCGCAAGGTCCTTGACCCGTGTGTGACGGACACACACTTCCCGCAGAGGCAATCCCTTGAGTGGTGCCAGATCGCTCAGTGGCGCCTTAACCGGTGACTCGTGCCATTCGTCCAGGCGCGTAACGGCGCACACGACCGCGCGTAAATCCGGCAAGCCGGCCAGCGGCGAGATATCCTTCAAATCCAAGGCAATCAGTTCGGCCCGCACGATTTTACCGGCATCATCCGTTACGAGTGAAATATTGAATTCGGTCAGACCAGGATTCCGGTCGAGTAACTCCTGGCGCACGGCCGCGCCATCCGGATGAGTGGTCCTGGCCGTGGCTGACACGGTTTCAATACGCGTGGTCTCATTCGAATCAGATGCGATCACCGTCGCCTGCTGTAACGCCGCCAAGGCCGGTGCGTAAGCCTGAACAAAGGCTGTCTGTCCGTATTGCTCCTGGTAACTGGCCACGCTTTTGGCCAGCACCTTGGCCATTGGCGGCGGATATTTTTTTCGATAGATGGCCGCCAGGCATACCTCACAACCGGGCAAAGGTTCCGCCTTCTCGCCTCGGCGAAGTGCTCTCTCGGAGCCGGGCGCTAAGTCAGGCTCCGCCGAGGCGGGAGTTTCCGTCTTTGCCAAGGCTTCGCCGGACACGCCGACCGCATCCACCTGGGCGGCGCGCAACAGCAGGATAAAATCACTCCGAGCCTGCTCTTCCCGCTGACGGCTTTTACGCTCTTGCAGTTTGGCTTTCAGTGGCGCCGACAGGAACGGACCGGCCTGACTCCAGAAGGTTTCGGCCGCAGCCAAGTTTCCGTCGCGGAGGGCCACCAATCCATGCACCAGTGCCGTGTCCGGCGTCGTATTGGTTCCTAGTCGAGCTTTTTTTTCTTCCAGGGACAAATCCTGTAGTCGGATCACTTTGGGCTGGACAATCTGACCGGCGCTGACGACGGTAATTTTTTCCACAAGGATTGAGTTGTCCTGCACATCCCGTATTACCAGGCGTTCCGATCCCCTGGTCAAAGCAACGCAAACTTCCTGATCCTTTTGCGACCGGAACGAATCCAAGAGGCGCTGATCAGCGCGGCCGGCTTCGGCCAGCATGCTTGCCAGCGTCAGAAGGTCGGACCGGTTTGCGTTCAATGCAACCTGATTAGTGGCCTGCTGGGCCACTGCCAGCGCGGCGCCGGGATTGCCATCCAGCAAGCGTGCGGCAATATCGTTAAGTACATCCTGCCATTGCCGACGCTGTTCCTGCTTCTGTGCCTCGGCCGCCTGACGCATCCCTGTCTGTTGGGCCCTATCTAAATCGAGCCATTCCTGGACTTTGGCATTTCGTTCCGCCATGGTCTCGGTCTGAAACCGCCCCACATACTGTTCATACATGGTGGCCGCCTCCCGCCATTTATGCCGGTCCAGCAGGGGCTGAACCTTGTCATGCAGGGCTTTCATATCCGCGGCCAGGGCGGCGCGCTTCTGTTCCCTGATGTGCGCGATTTCGTCCTCGGCCGCCTGGGCATAGCGCGTACCTTTCGATTGCGCGGCTATCTTTGTAAATTGCTGGATGGCTTCATTGTATTGGCCGGGATTTGCCTGGTACCACTGCGATGCCACTTCTATCCGGTGCTGGGCCAAAACTTCCTCCTTTGCCAACTCAGGCTCCGCCGGAGCGCTTCCCCCTACGCGAAGCCGCTTCGGAGGGACAAGTTGCCCAGGCAAATCGCCCAGGCGAGTCGGCGCGGCGAGGGCTTTCGTCTTTGCCAACGTGTCGCCGGACACGCCGTCCTCTGCCGTCTTTCGTCCCGCCTTCGCCAAGGCTTCTGCAGACAGGCCGCCATCCGTCGTCTGCCCTCCGTTTTGCGGGGTTGCGGCGGACTTGGGCTTCACGAGCATATTCATCACGAGCAGGCAGGGAACTGCTAAGGCTAGGATCATAATCACGGCGGCCAACCATTCCGGTTTTATCCATTGCCGGGGCCGAGTAATGATATAAGGCACCGGCTCGTCTGGGCGAAGCGCACTTGTCAGGGCGACTTGTCCCGCCGATGCGTCCAGTTCCTTCAAGTATTGTTCGCGCGCCACACAGCGTTTCATGGTACTGGTGCCGGCCGGCGGCATGGGCCCTTCCGGAAACAGTTCCAAACGCGCACGGATCATGTCGCGGATGACCTCCGGCCAGTCCTTCTGGCGATGGGCAGGGTTCTTGGCCATCATTTTTTCAATCAGGCAGGCCACGGCCATGGAAGCATGCGGCTGGAGATCCATAATGTCAGGAATCTGATCGGTGATCTGGCAATCCATGATTTCCAGAAGCGGCAGACCCTCAAACGGCATTTTCCCGGTCAGGCAATGATACAGCATGGCGCCGAGTGAATAGATGTCGGTGCGGCAATCCAGTTCGAGTCGGCCCTGCGATTGTTCGGGGGAAATATAATAAGGCGTTCCAACCACAATGCCTGTCTGGAATTTGGCCTTGTCCATG
Organism: Kiritimatiellota bacterium; assembly: GCA_008636095.1. Classification (GTDB taxonomy): domain Bacteria; phylum Verrucomicrobiota; class Kiritimatiellia; order JAAZAB01; family JAAZAB01; genus VSJD01. The sequence continues at coordinate 6,741 of VSJD01000138.1, forward strand.
ACCGAGCGCACACTACGGGCCAAACCGAGATCGGCAACCTTTACGGTGCCGTCGCCGTCGATTATGACATTGTCGGGCTTAATGTCGCAATGCACGACGCCAAAGGTTCCCCAGGCGTAATCCAATGCTTCGGCCACGCAGTGTGCGCACAACAAGGTGTCTTTCACGGAAAGACTTGTTTTTCGCCGAATCCAATCCGCAACGCTGTAGCCGGAAACAAATTCCATGACAAAGTAATAAATACCGTCCGGTGATTTGCCGAAATCGTATACCTGGACCATATTCGGATGCTTCAACTGGGCCGTGATCTTGGCTTCGGCAAGCAATTTCTCAATATCCACCCCGTCAGCTGCCATGGCCAGCGGCAATATTTTGAGGACCACCACACGGTCTAACGAAATCTGGCGCGCCTTGAACACAGCGCTCATGCCGCCCTGCGGCAAAGGTGCCAGAATGTCATATCCGGGAATTGTCGGGGTATCCATGGGAAAAACCTGCTCGTTCACAATCAAGCCGTTTTATGATTGACTTTACAAGCCTATCTGGTTTAAGTAATAAGCATATAGGCAATCATGTGCAGGGTCAAAGAGGAAATGCAGGATGCAGAGAACAGACAACAGACGCCGGCCTGCCCTGCGAAGCCTTTTGGCGAAGCAGGGACGACAGACCATCCGGGCTGACGGTTTTTTTCAATCGGAAATCGGAAATCGAAAATTAAAAATTTCTTCACGTGGTCAGGCCATGGCGGAATATGTTATTATCGTTGGGTTGCTCATGGCCGCCTTGGGCATTTTGACGTTTTTTTTCGTTACGTTTAAAGAATACGGCGGGCGGATTTTAGCGCTGGTCGCGTCGGAATATCCTTAATGCCGAACACCGAACACCTTGCAAGCAGTTACTCGCGAAATATCTAATAATGAAGGAGGGCACACTATGAATCGCATGCGTAAAGGCAAGCATGGCCAGGCTATGACCGAATATATCATTATCGTTGCCATTATCGCCTTGGCGGCGCTGGCGGTTTTTGGTCTGTTTGGCGACCGGATTCGTGCCATGATCGGCGGCGCCGTCACGGACCTGGGCGGAGACCAGAGTGAAGTTGATACCGCCACGGAAACTAAATCGGCGGACTATCTCAAAACCCTGGGCACCGAAACTACTCCCTGAGTGGGCTTACGCCGCCATGGTGCAGACACGTCATGCCGAGGGACAAGCCCTGATTGAATCCTGCATCGTGATCGGCCTGATTTGTCTCCTGCTGATGGGTATCTTTCAGCTGGCCCAGCTGTTCATGGCCCAGGAAATTCTGGATTACGCCGCCGGACGCGGGGCCCGCGCCAAGGCCGTCGGCTTCAATGATTTCATGGTATCGAAAACCGTGCGCATCGGCGCCATCGCCAATGCCGGCGCGCTGATGGTTCCCGAGCGCTCGGGCGGCGGGCCCTGGGCCCAATGGACCCGCCAAGAATCGCCGCGTATTCCCCACTATATGCAGAGCGACGAATGGGAGCTCGACTTCATCCTGAATTACGCGCTATGGGATACGATTGTGTGGTCTTCCCCGGCATCGGGCGCCGACATCCTGCATTTCGAGGTAAACCAAGCGGTGCCGCTGATGTTCTTTTCCAACGTGTTCAAGGCGTTTTTCTCCGCATCTGCCGTTCCGATGCAAGGCGTTGCGGACATTGAAAACCATTATCCTCTTTACTTGCAATAATCATGACATCTTCCTCCCCAGTCCACCACCCCGCCGCACCGGCGGCAACGGCCGCATCAGCGGCCAGCCCGCAGTCGCTACGCGCCAGCGTTGCGGGCGGGTGCGTAGCATTGCGAGCAGGTCAAACCATGATTTTCATGATCATGGCGCTTTTCATTCTGGCGGTGGTCATTGTCTGGATTTTCGATGTGCACACGGTGTTGCATCTCAAAGCGCGCACACAAAACGCCGGCGACGCTGCGGCACTGGCCGCGGCGCGCTGGCAGGGCATTTCACTTAACCTGATCGGTGATTTGAACATTCTCCAGGCATTAGCCTTGAGCCGCGGCGACACGAATGCCTCGGAACAGATAAAGAATGTGCAAGCACGACTATGCTTTGTGGGCCCCCTGGTCGGCCTGCTGGCATCCCAACAGGCGGCGAAAAACAATCGTGCCTACGTCAACCCCGACTATACGGCCAACCTGCTGGCGCATGCGGACCTCGTGCTGTCCTATTACGCCGCCGACACCAACCGCTTCCGCGAGCCGTATTCCGGCGCCTGGCCGGAATACGGCGGTATGCTCGCCAACATTGCGGCACAGGGTGTGGCCGCTGGCCCCGACAACACGTGGTATTTTACCGATTCTACTGACAGCCATTGGCTTCTGTCACGTAATTTTTACGAGGCAGTGGCCGGCCTTGACTGGTGTTGGTTTTACTGGCATGGCCTGACCACCTTGCAATCCTATTCCGATTATCAATATTGGCTGGATTTGCCGACTGCCCAACCGTCGCCCAACACCTATAACTGCGAAGTGTTTGGACTCGGCCTGCTCCCGTTCACGGACGTTCTGCCGTATGGCACCAACGATGTGGAACACATGAACCGCCTCCGGTCCGACCGCGGGATCAGCACAGACACGATTTCCAACGAAGTCGCCGGCATGGTATGCACATGGTACGGATATGCTTGGAGCGCATGGACGGCGTTAGCGCCCACTAATGATTTTCCAATGATCTCGGACGTCAAACCGGAATATGATTATACCGGTGCCGATGTGGTTATCCGCGTCGAAGCTCAGCCTGATTCGCGCATGCCCACTGCCTTTCCTGCGCTGCAACCATTTTTAATAAAAGCCTCACCATCTTCGGGCGCACGCCTGACCCAGGCCGCCGCCGTCGCCGGGGCCGTGACTTGGACAGCCGCTGGTAAACCGTTCGGGTACCTGGCCGTGGACGGCAGTCCTGTGCGCCCCGATGCCTACAACCTGGTTCTACCGGCATTTCACAACGTGTGCCTGATTCCCGTGGACACCGCCACGGGATCCAATGCCGGCGCTTACGACTTGGCCTGGCGTAGGCATACCCAGGATCATCTGCCAACCTATATGCTAAGTGGTCTGGCCGGCTTGGAGGCTGATTGCTGGTATTGCCAGCAAATGCAGACCTGGGAGGATTCTGCATTCCGCCAGCAGGGCATTGACTGGTTAAGTGACACCAACCATACCTGCACCCCCTCTGAAGGCGGTCCGGGACAACACGGCGGCACACGTCGGGGACATTGAGGAAATGTAGAATGCAGCAACCAGACGACAGACGACGGACGACAGACGACAGATGCCGGACCACGCGGGACGCCGGTTTCTTTCAATCGGAAATCGAAAATCGAAAATCGAAAATGTATTCCCGCGGCCAGGCCATGGTAGAATTCATGGTAGGCTTGGTGGTGGTGCTTGTGCTTCTGGCGGGCTTGATCCAGATTGGCCAACTTACGCATGCGCATACACGTACCATGATTGCCGCTCGTGCACAAGCCGGCCAGCTTGCCATGGCGTCTACGCGGCCAGTGTCCGAAACCGCGTCGCTCATTTCCGACTGGGTCCTGGGCGTCGACCTGCGGCGGCACACGCATGACGATATGGCCATGGTCACCAGCAATGCCGTTACATTACCCGGCGAACTCGTCGGGCAAGCCCATCTGGAACAGGTGCCCAATGCGCCGGTTAGTGCACTGTCCACGCTGAGGGATTCGCCGAACCCGGCCGGCGATTTTTTTCTGGTCAAGGGGGAAGCATCGGAATCCGTTAACATCCTGCCGATAATCCGCCGCCTGGTGTATGCCCACTCCACGCTGGAGGTGGAAAGCGACGCCTGGCTGGTTTGGACAAAGGGAATCTACTGAAAACGAAGGATTAAGCAAACATCGAACATCCAACATTGAACGCCGAACGTCCAATAATGAATTAATATACATTCTTTTGTTTGATTTAATATTCGATATTCG
>VSJD01000067.1 GCA_008636095.1 Kiritimatiellota bacterium
CTGATTTCACGGATGGGGAGGCGCGTGTGACCAGGGTTAACTTATTCCATATCAGTGACATCCGTGCTATCCGTGGTAAGATTCTTGTTTTTTATAGCGGTTCCTGATGGTTAAGGTACTAACGGGTTATGAAGGCATTCTGCAAAAACGCTGATGTTCGCCGGAAAAGACGGTCGCGTAATTTTGGCGCATCTGCCTTGTTGCGCGGGGCCACGCCTTTGGCGTGGTCAACTTGCAGCTTGTCCCGCGCCGCGCGGGATATGCTTATACAGCGGCACCCCGTGCGCCGCGCATCTGCGCCAAACTGACGCGATGCAAAATTAAGTTTTGACATGAATCGCCACTGGATCATAGGGTTGCTATTGCTGGCCGGGGCGGGATTGTCCTGGGCCATCCCGCGCTATGAACTGCTCAATCCTTACCTGCAAGCGGCGCTCATGTACCTGGGCATCAATATTATCCTGGCAACCAGTCTTAATCTGATCAACGGCTACCTGGGCGAATTTTCCGTCGGCCACGCGGGATTCATGGCGGTCGGCGCCTATGTCTCGGCCATCCTGACGGTCATGCTACTGCCCGTCGGCGCGGCCATCTGGCGATTCCCGCTTGCCATCATCGCCGGAGGAGGTGCGGCGGCGCTGACGGGATTAGTGGTAGCTATCCCGGCTTTCCGCACGCGGGGCGACTATCTGGCCATCGTGACACTGGCCTTTGCCATGATCGTCAAATCCGCGCTGGAAAACATCAACGCCATAGGCGGTCCGCGGGGGCTGTTGGGCATTGAAGGCCTGTCCACCATGCCGTGGATTTTTGCCTGGACCGTGCTCTCGGTCTGGGTAATCCGCAACTTTGTTTATTCCAACCCCGGCCGCGGTGTGCTGGCCATTCGCGAGGACGAAGTGGCGGCGGAACTCATGGGCGTCAATACGCGCCGGGTCAAGATCCGGGCATTTATGATTGCCTCCTTTTTTGCCGGCGTGGCCGGCGGACTGTTTGCTCATCTCCTGCAGTTTATCAGTCCGCGAATCTTTGACATTACAAAGACCACCGATATTCTCGTAATGGTTTATCTGGGAGGTGTCGGATCGATCGGGGGTTCGATCATGGGCGCCTCTATGTTCACGGTGCTCCAAGAATGTTTGCGCCCCCTGGGCGTATGGCGCATGGTTATCATGCCGCTCCTGCTGGTTCTGCTGATGTTGTTTCGGCCGCGCGGTATTATGGGCTTGCGCGATTTCCCCTGGTTCCGGCCGTCGGTTGAGTGCACCCAACGACCTCCGGAGATACATAATTCATGACACCCTGGTTCCAGGCAAATAATGTCGGGCACCATTTCGGCGGGTTGAGCGCCATCTCCGGGTTTAACCTGGAGTTGCAGGCCGGGGAGTTGGTCGGTCTGATCGGACCCAACGGGGCGGGCAAAACAACCGTTTTCAACCTGATCACCGGCGTCTATCGCGCCGCGGAAGGCTCCATCCGGTTCCAAGGCCGCGAGTTGGTGGGGCTTACGCCCTGGATTATTTCCGGGCTGGGCATTGCGCGTACATTTCAGAATATCAGGATTTTCAAACAATTGAGCGTGCTCGATAATGTGCGCATCGCGCATTATAGACGCACGCACTACAGCCTGGCCGAAGCGCTCCTCCACCTTGGCCGGTATCGCCGGGAGGAGCGGCGCCTGACTAAGGCGGCCATGGAAATCCTGCGGCTCCTGCATCTGGAATCCTATGCCGGCGAGCAGGCCGATAGTTTGCCCTACGGGCTCCAGCGGCGGCTGGAAATTGGGCGGGCGCTGGCGACCGGCGCCAGCCTGTTGCTGTTGGACGAACCGGCCGCAGGCATGAATCCTGCCGAGGTTGGCCAATTGATGGAATTCATTGGCTGGATACGCCGGCAGTTTAACCTGACGATTCTGCTCATCGAGCACCAGATGCGGCTGGTGACCGGTATTTGTGAACGCGTGTTGGTGCTGGATTTTGGCGTCACAATTGCCGAAGGGCGACCGGATGAAATCCAGAACAACCCTCAGGTGCTGGAAGCCTATCTCGGGCAGGCGGAGGACGGACGCCTGACGACGGACGCCTGACAATGGACCTTAGGAAATGGACGGAGAAAACTGATTAATAAATCAACGAATCAGCCAACGGCATGAATGCATCCGACATACTCCTGAAGGTTGACGACTTGCGGGTCCGCTACGGCCATATCGAGGCCGTGCATGGGATCAGTTTTGAGATCCGTGCAGGCGAGATCGTGGCCCTGGTTGGCGCCAACGGCGCCGGCAAATCGTCCATATTGCGGGCAATTTCAGGTATCTTGCCGTTCGGCGGCGAGGTGCTGTTCGAAGGCCAACCAATCCACCGCCTGGGTTCGGCGGCGATTGTAGCGCGTGGCATTGCCCAAGTGCCGGAAGGGCGGGGCATCTTCGGGACCTTGACCGTCCAGGAGAACTTGAAGCTTGCCACCTGGAACCGCCGCGACCGGCGCGCGGTCAAGGCTGATCTGCGCCATGTTTTTGACCTGTTCCCCCGCCTGGCGGAACGTCAGCGCCAACTGGGCGGAACGCTTTCCGGCGGTGAGCAGCAGATGCTGGCCATTGCCCGTGCGCTGATGACCCGCGCCAAGCTATTGCTTTTGGACGAGCCATCCATGGGCCTGGCGCCCATGCTGGTACAGGAAATTTTTCGCATCCTGCATGACATTAACCAGGCAGGAACAAGCCTGTTGCTGGTTGAGCAGAACGCTCTGATGGCATTGAAAGTGGCTTCCCACGGCTACGTACTGGAAACCGGCTACATCGTCATGCACGGCACCGGCCGGGAGCTGGCGGACCATCCCCGCGTCAAAGAAGCCTATTTAGGGTGAGGAACGACCATTCACTTTGGCAAGCATACGCAAAAACACCTATCCATAGACAGCCGTGGCGGAAACGGTTGAAATCGAATCCACCACCAGAATCAATCCTCCGTCCGAAACCGTCCCAAAAGGGTGGGCTGGTGAAAACATCCATAGGCAACATTACTGCACTGGGGTCCAGCCTGTCCCGCCCCAGGCGCCACCATTGTTGAGGATGATTCCGTTTGTCAACGAGTAGATAGACCAATAGCCGGCATTATACACGGCCATGTCAGACTTGCCGTCACCGTCATAGTCACCTGGCACCGGGATGGAATCCGCCCCGCCCCAGGCGCCACCATTGTTGAGGATGATTCCGTTCGCCAACGAGTAGATAGACCAATAGCCGGCATTATACACGGCCATGTCGGACTTGCCATCACCATCATAGTCACCTGATACCGGGATGGAATCCGCCCCGCCCCAGGCGCCACCGTTGATGAGGATGATTCCGTTTGTCAACGAGAAGATGGACCAATAGCCGGCACTATACACAGCCAGGTCGGACTTACCGTCGCCGTCATAGTCACCTGATACCGGGATGGAATCCGCCCCACCCCAGGCGCCACCATTGTTGAGGATGATTCCGTTGGCCAACGAGTAGATAGACCAATAGCCGGCACTATACACAGCCAGGTCGGACTTGCCGTCACCATCATAGTCGCCTGGTACCGGGATGGAATCCGCCCCGCCCCAGGCGCCACCGTTGATGAGGATGATTCCGTTTGTCAACGAGAAGATGGACCAATAGCCAGCACTATACACGGCCAGGTCGGCCTCGCCGTCACCGTCATAGTCACCTGGCACGGTTATGGAGTCCGTCCCGCCCCAGGCACCACCATTGTTTAGGATGATTCCGTTGGCCAACGAGTAGATGGACCAATAGCCGGCACTATACACGGCCATGTCGGACTTGCCGTCGCCGTCATAGTCATTAACGGGATGATTTTCCGCGGCATATCCGCTGTCCGACGTGCTGAAGGAGCTCGCGCTAACAGCGTCCACGGCTTTCACCCAGTAATAATAAGTTGTGCCCATCACCACGTTCGTGTCGTCATAGCTGGTTTCGGTTAAATCAGGGCTGGAGATCTTCGACGCCGAGCTGGAACTGTTATTCGTATACCGCCATACTTCATAGCTCGTAGCCCCACTCGACGCGCCCCAACTCACCCGTACCTTGTCGGCATAGAGCCCCTTGCTGGCCGCCACATTCGACGGCGCCGCAAGTGACGATACCCCCGGATAGCCGTAATCGGAGCCGCTGAAAGGACTGGCCACATATGTGTTGGTGGCTTTGATCCAATAATAATTCGTTACCCCCGTGCTCACCGCGGTGTTCTGATAACTGGTGCTGACGGAGGAGGCCTTCAAGGCGGCCAAGGCCAGGTCGTTGGTAGTGCCGTACCAGACTTCATAGCCTTGGGCAGAGGGGACACTTGACCAAGCAAGGTTGACCACACCGCCCAGTCCTTTACTGGCCGTCAAGTTCTGCGGCACCAGCAAGCCGCCGCCGGTGTTCTCCAGGTTTTGGCGGAATTTGGGCCAAGTGGAATTGCCCAAGGGCCCCCCCACGCCGGCGAGTGCGTATAAATTGCCGTCGGACGCACCGATATAAACTGTCCCATCCAGACCAATGGTGGGGGAAGACTGGATTTCAACCGTCAGGGGCCACACACAAATCACGCCCCCGGTGCTGTTCATCGCATACACCTGCGCATTCGTGGCAGCAAAATAACTGACATTGCTGACCGTGACCGCCGGGGATGAAATGATACGACCCGCGCTGGGTGGGGTGAAATCCCAATTCGTAGTGCCGTTCGTATTGAAGGCATAGAATACTCCGGCATTATTCCCGGCGTAGATTAGACCGTTGGGTCCGATGGCCGGGGAGGAATCGATATCGTTGGCCGTGACCCAGACTAAATTGGTGGTTCCATCAGGATTGAAGCTGTACAAATTGTTATCCTTTGACCCGACATAGATGGAGCCGTCCAGCCCAATCGCCGGAGAGGAACAGATATAACTGCCGGCCTGCCAGACATGGGTGGTGGTCCCGTTGGGATTCAGTCCGAACAGGACATTCATATTGCCGGAGGTATCTTCGCAGCCAACGTAGATCGTACCGTCCGGGGCAATGGATGGCGATGACCATGAACCTGCGAAGTTGCCTAATGTCCAGACATGATTGGTGGTTCCGCTGGGACTCAGGGCATACAGGCTGGTGTCTGAATGCACATAAATTGTTCCGTCCCGGCTGATCGCCAGCGTGCTTGCAGCCATGTTGCCTGAGCCTACCTGCATCACCCAGTTGGTTGTACCATTGGTATTAAAAGAGTACACCAGTCCAGCACCGTCCGTGCCAATGTAAATATTGCCGTCCGGGCCGATGACCGGGGAACTTTTTCCGGCCGGACTGGCTGGCATGCTCCAAATCTGGTTCGTAGTGCCATCCGGATTAAACGCATATAATTTATTATCGGCGGCGGCGACATAGAGGGTGCCGTCGCGGGCGATGGCCGGCGACGAATAAATGGCCCCGCCGGTATGCCAGACCTGATTGGTGGTACCGCCCGGATAAGGGGCTCCTAATGCCGACTGGCTGAGACAGGCAGCGAGTGCCATCATGCCAACGACCGGCCACATACGGGATCCCCAATAAGATTCACAACGAGACATAGAAGTATTCATAACAGCATTCTTTCTGGAGTTAATTGCAAAACTCTTTCGTTTAACTATTGAAAACATACCAAACTCTTATATTTAAGTCAATTTTTTGTTATTGTTTATTTTTGTCCGCCAGATTGCGCCCCATGCCCCTATTTTGCCCTTAAAACGATTTGAAATCCTTCAGACTGAAATCCTTCACAGACTTGACATCTTGGCCACCTTTTGACACATTCCCGTCATGAAGCTTCATCAGGTCGGTTCGACGGAAGAATATCCATGCCACCAGAAAAGTGATTTATTATCAGTTTAACATTTGTGAAATTTGTGCAAAAAAAACAAAAAATGTAGAAAAGGTGTTGAAATGAATAGAACCTATGACATCGCAGCTTTTGTATGGCCTTCTTATCATCCTGATCCGCGCGCAAAGATCTTCTGGCCCGCAGGTTTTGGAGAATGGGAAACCGTGATGAACAACCGCCCAAAGTTCCCCGGACATGAACAGCCCAGATATCCGTTATGGGGCTATGTGAACGAGGCAGACCCGTGCGTCATGCGGATGCAGATAGACGCTGCGGCTGACCACGGCATAAATGTATTCATCTACGACTGGTACTGGTACGACGGCAGGCCGTTTCTTGAGGGCTGCCTGAATGACGGTTATTTGAAAGCCGCGAATAACAGCCGGGTGAAATTCTGCATTATGTGGGCCAACCACGATGTGGATATGTTATGGGACAAGCGGAATGCCGGGTTGAAAAACGATTCCCTGATCTGGAAAGGGGCCGTGGACAGGCAGGAGTTCGAGATCATTGCTCACCGCATCATTGAACGGTACTTTTCCCATCCGTCGTACTATAAGATCGGCGATAAACCCTGCTTTGTTATTTATGACCTGAATATTCTAATCATGGGACTTGGAGGGCTTGAGAAGACCAGGCATGCCCTCGATTGGTTCCGAAAAGAAACCGCTAAGGCGGGTTTCAAGGATTTGAACCTGCAACTTATCCTGCGCGGCCTGAACTTCAAGGTTATCGGGGCGCTCGGCGAGAATGTAAGTTCACAGCTGGAGGTTGTCGAAAAACTCGGGTTTGACGGCGTCACGCATTACCAGATAGTCGGCATAACCGATATTGACAGGGATTATCTGGAGTCCATGAAGGATGTGGCCGGGGAATGGGAGTCGCTTAGCAGGGATTATAAGATCCCGTATTATTCCCATGTCTCCGTCGGCTGGGATAATAATCCCCGTTTCAACATGTTCATCCCGGGCATTGTCAAGAACAACACGCCTGCCAATTTTGAAAAAGCTCTTCGGATGGCGAAAGCTTATGTAGATGCCAGGCCAAAACAGGCGCCGCTGATTACGCTCAACAGCTGGAATGAGTGGACCGAGACAAGTTATCTTCAGCCTTGCACCATGTACGGGTACGGTTATCTGGAAGCCGTGAAAAGGGTGTTTGCCGGTCAATGAAATTTCACATCCGATAAATGCGGCGCCCGGTACAGAACAGGAGACACATGATGAAAACGCGAATCGTAGGAATCGGTTGGATGACTGCATTGCTGATCGCGGGACAGCTGGCCTATGGGCAAGAGAGTCAGTCGGCACCGCGACCGGAGGACCCCCTCCGGGCCATTGAGATCCGGCATAAACAGTTGGATATCGAACAACGCCAGGCGGAAATGCATTTCAACAATGAGATGCGCAAGGTCCAATTGGAGCAAAAGCACATGGAACTCGGCCGCGACCGGCAAATGCAACAAACCCCGGACGCGAAAGCGTGCCCGGGCAAAGACTACTGGCGCGGGCACCATCAAACCATGAAGCATTTTTGCGGGCTCATGCTGATCTGCATGGTCGTGCATATCCTGCTGACGATTTGGGTTTACCTGGATATCCGGCATCGGAACGCGGGTTCCGGATTGTGGATTGTTATTACGCTGCTGACCGGCCTATTAGGCGCCCTGGTTTATGCAGTGGCCAGGCTGGGCGATAAACCCGCCCAGCCCTAACAGCGGCGCTGACCGCCACCCGCCGCTGGGCAGGGTGGAAGTAACGCTTTATCAACAAATCCTGCGGAAAACCCAAAAGCAGAGGAGTTGGTTATGGAAAACAATGCGGGTACGGCGCGCACGGCGGCAGTTCCTCGCGACCGCATTCTGGACGTTCCGAAAAGCCCGATGGTCGACCGGAAACTGGCCAAGGCCCTTTTCGCTGAATTGCACGAGCGCTCGGAGGCGGTGTACAATGGCGACGGCTCATGGGGGCACGGCTGCGCCGACCATGGCGTGTTTCCGCATATCGACACACCATGCTCCCGCCCGATGATTCGTCAAACCACATGGCGGGTAAGCAGTTATCTGGCCGCCAATTCGCTTCTCAATGAGCCGATTTTCGCCGAGCGTGCGCGCCTCGGCTGCGAACACCTCATGCGCGAGCAGCGGGTGGACGGGTATTTTCCCTACTACCTCGACGATTCGGGATGGCCGATCAGCGACGCCGATGGAATCATGTTTATCACCGGCATTGCGGTCGACGCTCTTCTTGATGGCTACGAGGCATTCGGCGATTCTCGTTTTCTCCACGCCGCGTATCGAGGCTGCGAGTGGGCAATGCACTACCCCCACGTCATGAACACCAACTACAATTCCTTCTGCGTCTTTGCGCTCTCCAGGACCGCCTCGGTCCTCGCCACCGCACCGACAGGGCACCGGCCATTGCCTTCGTTCACCTGGGCGACCCGTCGCGGCAATAAGCGACCGGGGGAAAACCCGATTGATGATTTCATCTGGCGAGCCCAGTATTTCACCCATTACGGCGTTTTCCCGAACCAGCAGCCCAACGGCGGCTGGCCGGGGCACAACTCCTGGATCTGGTATCACGGCCTCATCCTGCTTGGGCATGCCCGCCTGCTGGGCGCCTTGCCTCTCCTGCCATGCGACCATGTACTCCACGGACTGGTCGGGCAACCTTTGCGGGAAAGCGCCGTCGCGGCCGTGAATTACCTTATCCTTAATTTAACACCAGAGCTCGAACTTTATAAAAATCATGAGAGCACCGAACCTGGGTCTCCCGGTTTCCCCTTTTATGCACTGTGCGTTCTTCGCCCTGAAGATGTCGGCGGCGGCGAAGCCGTAGCAAAACTGCGAGCACTGCTGGCGGTCGCCGTCGTCCGCAACATCGACCGGGAGAGGAGCATCATGGTGAATCCCGAGACAAAACTGCCAGGCGACGCCACAGCCGGGAACATGTTGATGCTTGGACACGTGCTGAAATACATGGATGAAGGAAGCGTGAGACCTAAAGCCGGCTGAACTATTCCTCTCTTTTACGAATGCCGGAACAGGGATTGTTGACTAACTCATGAAGGGCTATGTTTGAGCGGTTCCCAATGTCAGTCGACTTCCTTTGGCACTGCCGGAACTCGTCGGCATCAAGGGTAACCATGCAAAACTCTTTCGTTTAACTGGTGCATTACCAAAGAGACCGTTCCCGCTACCCTCTCCGGAAAAAGTCCGCTACCTTTCCTATTGCCCGGATGATGTCGCGGATATCTTGCGGAGTCCAGAATTCATTCATGGCCACCCTGATCGAACGTTGTTTAACTTTGCGAAGCCCAGGGAAATTTTTGATATTGTAATCCGGACGGCCTCCGTCATAGAGCGGGCAGTGTTCGGCGCAGGCATGACGATTTTCGCGGTGTTCCCGAAAAAGGGACCATTCCACAACGTTCTGATGATAAGCATTCGCTCCCACTCCCTCGGCCTGAAGGGCTTTTGCGAATTCCACATTAGTGCAATTCAGGATTTTGGGGTCAATATGGAAGACGTAATACCAATAGGTCGCGTAATCCCCTTTTCGCACGGGGCGCGGCTGGATACCCTCGATGGCGGCTAGTCCCTGATCCAGGCGTGTTCCGTATTTATTCCGTCGGGAACAAACCCAGCGTAGTTTTTTCAACTGTTCCAGGCACACGCCGGCAACCAGGGTATTAAGGCGATAGTTATAGGCCGCAAAAAACGGATCCATCGGGCCGCCTTCCCGGTCATAGCACTTGTCCGCAAATAGGTCCGCCCGGCAAGCGAGTTCCCTGCTATTGGTAAGCATAATCCCTCCATCACCCGCTCCGATGTGCTTGGATTCATTCAGGCTCCAACAGCCGATTTTTCCGAATGTTCCGCAATAGCGGCCGGCCTGTTTTGTGAGATAGCTCTGCGCCATGTCCTCAACCACGTCAATATTATGTTTGCGCGCCAAGCGCATGATCCCGCGGGCATCGGCGGGCAATCCGGCAAGGTGAATAAGAATAATCGCTTTCGTGCGGGGAGTAATCCTGGCCGCAATGGTCTCAGGTGTTATCATCAGAGTGTCAGAGTCAACATCGGCAAAAATCGGCACCGCGTTCTGGGCAAGTACGGCGGTCAATGTCCCCATATC
>VSJD01000318.1 GCA_008636095.1 Kiritimatiellota bacterium
AGTTATCGGACTGGTAATAACCTCATCGCCCCGCCCGATTTCAAGCGCTCCCATGGCCGTGTGCAGGGCCGCCGTGCCGCTGGACGCCGTAACGGCGTATTGCATGCCGAACAATCTTTTGAATTTTTCGCGCAGTGCCATTACCTCTGGACCGCGGGCCATCTGAATCGTACCGCGTTCAAAGATCGGCTTGATAGCCTTCCATTCATTGAGATTATGTTTCGTCCCTCGGCCAAACGGGGTTTGTTTTATCGGTTTCCCATCGTGAATTGCGAGTTTTTCAGTTTTTTTCATTTCAGGTTTTCCTCATATTAAGCAGGCGCCGGATATACCGCAATAGTCCATCCAGCGTAATGCATCGTTGACGCTCCAGGGAACTGCGGCATCCTTGTCGTAACGCGGCTCGATCTCACAGAGACAGTCAAAATAAATAGCCGAGGATTGCTTCCCCTGCCCTTCCGTTCGTTTGGTATTGCTCATATTTTCCATGGTGTTTTTTTCGATGGTTAACCGGTAGAAAATCGTTTTTCAGATAGCATGGATATTTTTTGACTCATAGTCAAGTGGCGACAGATCGCCGAGCGAGCTGTGCAACCTGACCCGGTTATAAAAGCGATCGGGGCGACGGCCATCGCAAAAGTCTCCAACCTCAGGCGGATCCGCCTTCGGCGGAAACCGTGTGCACCAAAATGCACGGGGCGCAAAAAACCTCCTTCTTTTTACTTGTATCCAAACACCCGCCCGGCCATATTTCATTTATCAAACAAATCGATGCCCACCGAAGGCATGGCCCTGGTCGTCTAAGGCGCCGCCCCTCCGGAGGCGGGTAAACTCCGGCGGGCAAACTCGACAAGTTAATATTACACTTGCTACTGGCTAACAAGGCGTTATAAAAACGGGGAAAGAAAAATTACCATGAAATCAGTCTATCGGCCGTTTCGCAACTTGCGCAAAGCGCAGGACCTGTTGTTGGTGGCGCGTGAGTTTCATCGCCGTCCGCAGGCCCTGACACTGCCGGGGAACCCGTATTTCGGCGAACTTAGCGCATGGGTTACGGTTGAAGCCAGGGACACGGATCTGCTGTCGGAGCGCGGGCAGTTACTGTTCGTTGGCGAGCATAATGATGGCCAGGCGTGGCGGCTGTTGATCACACCGCACGGATACCTTCGTTTTGAAGCCGGGAGCGCCCTTGCCTGCGAAAGCAAAATTCCGCTGCACTGTTATCTGCAGGGCCGGCAGCAGTTCCGCCTGGGGGTTTCAATCAACAACTATGCGTGGGTTTTGCGCAATACCACGTACGCAGCGGAGGCGTCCGCGTATTGCCGGGTACGTTTACTGATTGCGCCGGGAAAGCAAGTTCCACTGACAGTATGCGGCAGCATGGAAAAAATATCAGCCCCGTTGCTGAGGCCCGTGCCGCGTAAGATTATCTGGCGCGATAAGAATGTGCCGCCGTTTTCAGGAAAGATTCGCGGCTTCACCGCCTATAACAGCGAACGATTTGAATTGTTCAATAACCCCGGGGCGCATCCGGCAGATGATGTAGTTCCGGCTATCCCCGGCGGCGGCGGCTTTGCGGCGCGCTGGATTACCGGCGACACGGTCGAGGTCTTCAGCCGGCCTGAATTTACGCAGACCACAAGTTACTGGCTCCTGCTCAAGGTGAACGACCACCATGGGCGGCTGAAACGGTTACGCCTGCAACCGATATGGACGGGATCGGCCAACATGACCCCAACCTTCTTTATCAGTCCCAATGGCCGCAACTGGCGGCGGATCGCGCCGGCGCGCATTGCCATGCGCCCGGAGGGTATTGAATTTGAGGCGGAAATAGCTTTGACACCGCGCCAAGCGCGGGGCTGTTATATTGCCAGCGCGATTCCTTTCCTGGATACTAACCGGCGCGAATTCATCGATTGGGCGAAGCGCAATCTGGGGGCGCAGGCGCGCGTGCTTGGCCGGTCGGTTCAGGGTCGGCCGGTGGAAGCCATAATCGTTAGATCCGGCCAGCCGCAAATGCATATTGCGATCATATGTGGCCAGCATTCTCCGGCTGAGACCATGGGCGCCAATGTGCTGCGGCCGCTGCTGCAAGAGGCCAGGAAGCTGAAGCTAATGGAAAAAGTAGCCTTCCATTTGGTTCCGACACTGAACGTGGATTGCGCACACTACGGCGGCAATGGACTGAACGCCAACTGCCGCAACACCAACCGGCACTGGTTCCATGACATCCAGCCGGAGAATCAAGCGGTCATCAATTATTTTGACAACCTTCGTGCCAAAGGCGTCAAAATTGACTTTGCCCTTGACCTGCATGCGGGCGGCATCTTTCGCAACCACATCCTGATGCACATGACCCCCGCCAAGGACAAGACCCTGCCGCGCAAGGCGCTGGCGGCGCAGGAGGCGTGGCGAAAACTGCTGGAGCGGCACGCCGGTTTGCGGCGGGCGGATGGGTGGGGAATGGCCATAGTGCATCTACGCGCCACTGACTATTTCATGCGGCGCTTCGGCTGTCCGTCATTCTGCCTGGAGCTGAGCACATGCAGTTACTATGATCCCGAGGCTAAAGTATCGCGGCCGTTTGAACAGCGGGCACTGGAGTTGGTTGGCAGGGGATTGGCGAGGACGATTGCAAAAATGTTGCAACAAAAAGTTCGCGGAGCAGTACAATAGGTCAAAATGGATCGGATTGAATCAGCGAACATCGGAAAGTTTGGATTTCTATTGCACTTTCTTGATCACCAAGTCATCCACCCACACCAGACCGGCTTTACCTGAAACAAGAAAAGATGGTCCCATACAGACAATATTTGATGGAATAACCAGCGTGCCCGTAAACTCCTGCCAATCCGGGCCGCCGGCTATATCCTTGGCAGTGATTGAGCATACTTTGCCATCCGCATCAAGACCAAACAATCTAAAGTTTAATTTAGATTTTCCATCGGTCTTCACCCAGATCGAATATGAATATTTTTCCCCCTGCTTGCACCGGATTAAATTGTTTCCGCCCATATTACCGTAAAATGTGTCAAACATAAGATATCGCACATCGTCCGGCATTGAAAATCTGATGGCATACGATTTTCCGTGTTTAACGCTATAATCCCTTGAAACATATTCCCCATGGCCAGCCCAGCCAAAGCACCAGTAAAAGCGTTCAAAACCGGGATTAGAAGGCCGATCATCAGTGGGTTTGCTGAATACTGCCGGCTTCGCGGGAACCGTGAGCTCGCCCGTCTGCGACCACATGCTTTCTTTCCGAGTCAGCACATTTACGCTTTTGACGCGCCAGAAATACTTGCCGGCGGGAAGCGGGCCGACACGCCAAACACCGGTCGGCACATCCGGTATGGAAACCGCCTGTGTAAATCCGCGGTCCCGCGCGTACTCCAGAACATATTTTTTCGCCGCGCCCCGGTCCTGCCACCGCAAGACCGGATACGAACTTTCCGCCGCGCGCGCTCGCTCTCCGGGCAGGATGACGGGGGCTGAAGGCCGCGCGTCCATCAGTCTTGCCCATAAGCGCAAAAACAGTTGCCCTCTATTCCGGGACTGTTTTGCCAGATAAAGAATTTTCACCCGCCCGGGATCAACTTCGGTTGTAATCTCAAGCGCATTGGTGATCACGGCCTTGGTGTCATAGTCAATGCATACCAGGCCTGCGCCCTTCTGCATGCATAGCACCGCGTTTTTCTTTACCGTTCCATTGTTAAAGACCGCGACCAGGTATTCCCCGTTATGCGTGAGCGCCATGACGTCTGATCGCTCTTTGCCGTCCTTGTCCTTAAGGATGCCTGACGCCGGGGTATAGTTGAGGAAAAAATCCTCGAAATCAGCCGCCACGGCATTGACCCGCGATACGCCCAGATGAAATCGCCCGTCTGTCACGTTGAGATCGCACCATGCCGGTCCGGCGCTCCCGCACTGCATCAGACGCGTAAAATAGGTGTTTTCGAATTCGCTGAAATCGTAGGCGCCATACGTAAGCTCCCCTCCACCGATATACTTCTTTCCGCTCGCTTTACGAGTCGCTTCCGGGGTACCGCCCCCATAACCGCAATGAATATAATCAAACGGCGACCCAAGGTATGTTAAATCCGAACTATATTGCTCTTTCGACGATTCAATCTGATAAGCCGCATAGAGGCTGAACAAACAGTTCGAATTGGCGGCTTTGATGTACTGCCGGTAGACCTTCATGAACTCGCCGCTTTCCCAGCAGATGAAATCCACCCACTCCCTGCGGTAACTGTTTTTTAATATCTGCGGCGTGAGCACCGTCTCTTTCGGGATTTTCATCCGCGCGCGGAACAACTCAATGTTCGCCTCGGAGAATCCGGGGTTCTCCCACAGGTGAACCTCAAAATCAATCAGGATACAATCCGGCGAACGCCGCACGCAGGCCTCCAGATGCTTTTTTAAATGTTCCTGATACGGACTGTTTTTGTCCAATATCTGCGGATAGGCGACAACGCTTCCGGCCTTCCTTCCATCAAAATATTTTTCCACATCCGCTGGATGCAATGCGAGATACTCGGCGGCACCGAGCGGTCCCTGGTTGGGGGTAGGAATATCCACCAATGGCTTGACCCCATTGCTTCGGCACAAGGCCTGCAGATCCCGCTCCGACCACCAGTTCAAGCGCCCCGTATCAACATAATTGTATCCCGCATGAAACCCGAATGAGCGGAGCAATTCTTCGCGCAACGGCACCGGATATTCCCACTCCCGTCCAATTATGCACCACCCCAACTGGGGGAGTTTTTCCGGATGTTTGCCAATGAGCGGCGGCAAGATGGTCAACGGCAATTCATGTTCCTTTTCTTCACGCATGGTTTCATTGACAAAGGCACGATAATAGACGGTCTGTTTATTACCAAGCGTGGGCGTGCCGTCCGCCCGGATCAACAGGTTGATAAATTCCGAATCAACCGACTTGGCCCCCGGCTCGGCAACCAGCGATGATGCAAACTCCAGCGTATAGCGCTGATACGCTTTGCCTTCGCGCTGGAGGTTCTCCACCTTGAATGAACCGGGAGGCGGACAGCTTTTGAAAAGCCCACTGGAATAGTAATCCAAAAGACGGCAGCCTTCCGGCAGGTCAATCTGGAAATTGACCGGCGCCGTCCCGATCTTATTAGGCGTGGGGCTGACAAACATCAGTGCAATCTTCTGGAAAGATCCTTCGCAGATGTAGAGTTCCCGCGGCGGCAAGCGATCAAAATTACGACCATGCCCATCGCCCTTGAATATATACATCAAAAAACTATTGATCACTGAAAGCGGCTGATCCATTTTGATCCGGTAGGCCGGCGTACTGCCTGCGACTTGTCCGTCAACAATGAGACGGCAAATGTATTCGCACTCGTCCGCCTTCGCTCCATAACTATCATCAAGACCGCCGGCTAAATTCTTCCATCCGACCTTTTCGGTTCCTGATGGAAAACTGCCGTTCGGTATGATGTTTTCGGTGGCGCCCTCTTCAATGAGTGTGAGGTCATCGAGCCAGAAGGTCCCGGAAACCTGTTTTTCCCAGGCAACGATCCATAATTCCGCCATGACCGCATTGGCAGGTGATTTCCACTCACCCGCAACGATTTTCCATGTCTCGGTTTTCGGCACTTTGCAGGAAACTCCAATATAGCCAAGTTTCTGACCCAACGGAGACTTGACGGGATTTCCATAATTATCGTATGTAAGGCAACTGAAGAAACCGTAGGCATTCTTGTATATGGATTCAAAGTTTGCATTTCTTACTGTTGCGGAAAAATGATAGGTGGTATTTGGCTTGACATGGAATTTCGTTGATGTCGCCGCCGTCCATGTCCTGGCGCCTTTTGCCACTTCAAATTTCATACAGCGATTTCGCGGTTCAAGGTTAAAACCGGCCGTAAACGTACGCCCCGCGGAGCCGGCCAGAAGAGCCGATTCCTCGGACCGCACTTCATCCTTATCGTATTGCCCGATCACCTGCAGAGCGCATGTTTTCGCTTCCGGCGCCAGATTGGTCACGTTAAGCGATACAAGGCTTCGCCCTTGTTTTGATACCCGCGACAGGTCGAAGGCGTGCGCGGCAACATCGGGCCTGGTAAATAAAAGATAGCCAAAGGCGCCGGGTGAATGGAAAGAACCCGGCACGGGAGACCAGGAACTCGATTCCCCGGCAAATTTCGTATTCCGGCAGAAGTTGATGCGCCAGGTGTCACCAGGTTTCGGCTTTCCCAGTTTCGCGAACGGAATGCCAATTTCAACGTACCATGCTTTTTTGTCGTGGCTTGCGCACGCGGTAATGCCGCCGTCCCAGGAAGCATCGCCGCCCTTGGCGTCATACACCGTCCCGATGCTGTTCACCACGATCTGATAATAGTTGCCGCCATGGGGCGCGAGGAAAATTTCCACGCTGTCGTCACCCCATACCGGACCATCCTTTGCTTTCACCTCGGCCTTGAATTCGCCCAGGCGGTTCTGGACCGGATCGAGGATGCTCTCCGCGCAACGGAACGCCACATAAAGGTTTTGATCGTCATGGACGCAGTAGACAAACGTTTTTTCCATGGCAAAACCATTCCCGTTGCTGAGATAAAAATTACCCGCTTCAATCGCCGATTGCCAGGCCGGGTCATCGAGCTGGCCGTCCAGAACCGGCGCGAGCTTGATTGGCGGGCACGCCAGGCGCGGACCGGGAAGATCGGCGGGCGCTTCCGCTGATGAGTTGCCGGCAATGTCACCACCTGGTTCCTGCGCCGTTTTTACCTCCGCGCTTGCCGGGAAAAAGCCAAGCAGGGACAGCCATAAAAAGGCTGAAGTCATCGAAACCGAACCTCGCGCGGTTATGTTTTTCATTTTGTTATACATTGTGAAGTAAACATCTGTGATAATACCACGGTTATTTTTCAAACGCAAACAGCGACAGCTTCGGCTTGCCGCCCGGAAGATAATCCGGCATCAAATCGGCCAGGATATTCCAAGAAGCAAAGTTATCGGCATAAAGCGGTTCTCCGGTCTCGGCATGGAAGTTTTCGCGCATGAAGCCGCACTGTTTTACGCTCATGGCAATGACTTTGAAGGTATCGTCGGCCAGTTGTTCAGCCTCGACAACGAAGCCGTAATACAACAGTGCATGGAAAACGAACCAGTTGAGCGGAATCCACACCGGCCCCTGCCAATTGGAATTGGTCAGGCGGCGGTGATCGCCATAGCGCGGTGGATTGCCCCAGCGAGCCTGGTTATAATATTCACTCGACTTCGACATGCTGCGAATACCGTACGGACTGCGGAAATGATCCGGATTCAGGACATAGTTTTTAATCATCCGTTGCGCCCGCTCCGGTTCGGCCAGCCGCGCGAATAGCGGAATCAGCGCCGGACAACTCAGATAGGCGTATTGCCCGACTTCACCGGATAAAGTGCCGTCACCCCAGGAAACGCGGCATTGGCCGGCGCAAAGGTCATAAGCGGCGTAAGTTCCAAATTCGTCATCCCACAGATAAGTGTTGATCGCTTTTTTCAGGGTTTCTGCCCGGCAATGATAATCCTGTTGCGCGGAAACATCATGCTGCATTCCGGCCAAATAGGCCATGCTGCGCAATTCCAGATATAGCCAGGCATTGAGGTCGGGGGAGATAATGGTATCCGGAGGGAAGACCGTGGCGGCGATCTCGTTATCGAATCCGGACATATAGGGATAGCGCCAGCGGCAAAGGCCGAACGGGGCGGCATGTTTCTCCAGCCAGTAAGATAGATATTTTTTCAGTTTTGGGAATACAGTTTCAGCCCATGCGGCATCGCCGGTCAGCATGGTATAGATCGCAGCATTCTGAGCCAGGAACGGCTGGGCATGGAAATTACTGATCGCGCCGCTGCCACCATCCGCTATGTTGATAACGCATGGCACATAGCCGGACGCAGTCTGGAACGACAGCATGTTGTCTACGAAATAACACATCTGCTCCGGCTCGCCGGCGGCGGCGAAACGTAAAGTCATGTGATGGTTGTCCCAACAGTAGATATGGCCGCCGTAGTGCTGTCCATAGGTAACCGTAAGATACGGATAACGTAAACGTCCTTCGGCCGCATGCTGGATCAACGGCATGATCCGGAGGATATGCGCATGTGCTTGCCGGAATGCGGAAGTATCCATAAAAAAACCATAATTAACACATTGTGTGCGCATGCCGACAATAACCGGCAAAGGCGCAGGCGTCAATACCCGGATGTCGAAAACGTCTGTTTCGAGGGCTCAAATGCGCGATGACCCCAATGATTGAGTACCGTTGTATCCTGGAGGCAAAGCTGCCGCTGCTGAAAACGAACATTAATTGATGCTTCTATTGAAAAATAAATACCGAAACACTGATGTTCGTGCAACATTAAGGTAATGTTAAAAATCCCAGCCCAGCCCGTATTCGGTCTGCATGCTGAGGGCATTCTGAATTTGAGCGGCGGTAATGTTGACATTCTGGCTCCACCTTTGCTCCAGGAGATCGTCGGAGACGGCCATGCCCACCCCGACAAACAAATAGGCGCGCGATGTCAAGGCAAAGCGAAAACCGACAATGGCCTTGTGATACGAGTGCAGAACGCTCGTGTAATTCGACTCGTAGGGATTTTGTGGCACCACGGCGGTTGTTACGCTCGCAACCCGGGACCCGAAATATAATTCCGACTGCGGCGTGACGTCCCGCGGCCGATTCGGCGATTGCCGATTCGGCGCAGTCTTGCGTACAACAACAATCGGCAAGTTCGTCGTCGCCAGGGCGTCCCCGGCAATCCCGGTAACCGGACACCACAACAGCACGGCAACGAAAAGACCTAAGGTGTAAGCTAAAAACAGCCGCCCTTGCTTTCCCCGCATTATCAACGGTTTTCCCGCGGAGCTATGTTGATGGTGGAACCCTGGGGTTGGATTACTAGATCATTCGGGACCGCCGCGTAATTCGCGGCATCCGTGATGGAAACGACATAGACCAACACAACGGTATTGGTATAATGATCGTACAACATTTTACCCGGAAGGACAAATTCACTTAAGCCTACAATATTATTGCCGGTCTTGAGCCAGTCATAGGTATAACCCAGCTGGGTCCAGGGAAACGCGTTCCAAACGCCGTTGGTCATACCGTAATTATGGCTTATAATTTCACTTTGGAACCAGACGCTGTAATTGGTGCTGACCACGGCGGCATAGGGCGTGTTGGTGCGGAATGATACTTCGGCTTCCCGATCGGTAATTTCCGGGTCGCGCGAGGGCCGCAGCAAGTATTGCGGATCCACATAAAACTCCACAATGGTGGTGTTGCCACCGGTGGCCGGCAAGCCCAGCAACTGTTTCAGCCGCAAGTAAAGATTTGTACCGGCATAATTCCGGCAGAAATTTTTCAGTTCCGGCACGATGGTCACCCAGGACTGCGCATACCGAAACGATGTATACTGGCCGACATGATAATAGTTGGTGGCATCCGCCGCCGCCATATATGACGCAACCAGCACCTCGCGGATACCGGTCGTAGAATTGGTCCGCCAGATCAAATTGGTGTTGTCCGCTGTGATGTACGTCAAATCCCTTTTGATTTTGCTGGCCACCACATTCGAGGCGTTTACCATGGCGTTGGAATACATAACGGCCAGCACGTTCGTGTCCGTCACCTCCGGATCCACGTGGGTACAGAAAGCCCAATGAGCGGTGACCGGCTGATACACGGCTATTTCGGTCATGCCGTCACCGTCATAATCCGCCGGCACGGGATTATAACCCGGTCCGCCCAAGACTGTGGTTTCAACGGGATAATAGCCGCTGGCGGAGAGTATCACGAACCATTCCCCGGTGGTTTCGTCGTACACGGCCGGATCGTTCTTGCCGTCGCCGTCAAAATCGCCCAGGAGCGGCTCGAATCCCGGACCACCCAGGAACGCGCTGCTGTTTGTATCGGCATAGTATTGGCTGGAGAGGAGCACGTGCCATTGCCCGGAGTTGGCCTCATACAGCGCCGGATCAACCAAGCCATCCCCATCATAATCCGCCGAAACGCAAACGGCACCCGCCCCGCCCCAGATGATTTCGCTTTGTTCCAGCACCGAGCCGAAGACCGTCGCCGAGCCGGCCAGCCAGCACCCCACGAGCAACATACCGGCTATGCCCGCCTGTCCGCACACGTTTCTTGTGTCCATACCGCCTCCTTATTTATCGTGTTTTCAACTGATTTGCTGTCACATGGGTATAAGAATACGCCTTAGCGCGCAAAAGGGCAATTAATTTCCGACATGGTTGGGCGA
>VSJD01000251.1 GCA_008636095.1 Kiritimatiellota bacterium
CGGAATGACCCGTAGTAGCAATGAACTGTCCGAAAGGACAGGGAGCAAAGGGGTCATGTTGTTCAGCGTTATTCAGAGGCCAACCAGGAATGGGATGAACCGAATGGATAAAGCAAAATCATAAGGACCCTTCCTTGTGATTGAACAACAAGAGCCGTATGAATCGAGAGATTCACGTACGGTTCCGTGAGGGACTGGGGGTGAGATTCCTCCGGTCTACTCGACTCGCCACACTGCCGTGAGAGACAGTAAATTTGGGTTGCGGGCATAGTCCGCATTGGTAATGATTATGGAACCGATTAAAACCATTGAATGGATTGCGGACCGGTCAACCGGACTTCTGCCGGGCATGATCCGGTTGGTGGATCAAACCCGCTTGCCCAGTGAACTGATCCTCATGGAAACCCGGGATCTACGGCAGGTGTGGACGGCGATCAAAACCCTGCAGGTGCGCGGCGCCCCGGCCATCGGAATCGCGGCGGCACTGGGCGTGGTCGTGGCTGTCCAGGATTCCCGCGCCGCGACCGGCACGGCGCTTGCCACCGAAGTGGAGCAGGCGGCTGATTATTTGGCCACCTCACGGCCGACGGCCGTCAATTTGTTCTGGGCCCTCGACCGTATGCGGCTTCGAGCGCGCACGGACTCTCGCCGGGTGCCGGCCGACCTGAAAATGCGGTTGATTGAGGAAGCCCTGGCCATCCTGAAGGAAGATCTAGCCATGTGCCGAGACATCGGCCGGCACGGGGCCGGACTTCTTAAAGACGGCCAGACCGTGCTGACCCATTGCAATGCCGGTGGCCTGGCCACCTCCCAATTCGGCACCGCCCTGGCGCCTATATATATGGCCCAGGAACAGGGCAAACACATCCGTGTGTATGCCGATGAAACCCGCCCGCTCCTGCAGGGCGCCCGGTTGACGGCTTGGGAACTCATGCGCGCCGGGATTGATGTGACCTTGATCTGCGACAACATGGCGGCCCAAGTCATGAAGGAAGGGCGCATTGATTTGGTTATGGTCGGCGCCGACCGCATCGCCGCCAACGGTGACAGCGCCAATAAAATTGGAACCTACGGCGTGGCCGTTCTGGCGCAAGCCCACCGGATTCCTTTTTATGTGCTGGCGCCGTCCTCTACCTTTGATCTTACGCTTACAACCGGCGATACCATTCCCATCGAGGAGCGCGGCGCCGAGGAAATTACCTGTGGGTTTGGGAAGCGAACGGCCCCGGAACATGCGAAGGTGTATGCCCCCGCGTTCGACGTCACTCCGGCCCGATTAATCACGGCCATCATCTGCGAACGGGGCATTCTGAAACCGCCGTTTGGGAAAGCGATTAAGACGACTGTGGGCCGTAGGCTGTAGGTTGAGCGTTCTGTTAAAGAATTTCAAATTTAGGTAGAGCCGGTTTTATACCGGCTATTCAGTCCCGAAGGTAGCCGACGTAAAGTCGGCTCTACATGAAGCATGTTGCGGAGTTAGCCGCCTAATTAAATTGGCCAGCAGGGATTCAGCGCAAGGAAAAGCAGGTAGCGTGATAATGAAAAAGCTCTGCCAGCAAACCGTGGGTGCCCTCGGAGAACGGGCCATGATTAAGCGCTTGGTTCAGGCCCTGCCTGCCCGCAATGCTTTGTCCGTCAGCCGATGGATTGCAGGCGGGCCGGAGCGCGCCGATGTGGTGGTGGGGCCGGGTGATGATTGCGCCGTGGTGCGACCGGCGGACGGCGCGCGCTATGATTACCTGCTCAAATCCGATCCCGTGATTGAGGGCGTACATTTTACCCGGGCGACGCCCGGCGCGGCAGTGGGCCATAAAGCACTGGCACGTGTGCTGAGCGATATCGCCGCCATGGGTGGGGAACCGCTCTGGGCGCTCGTAAATCTCGTGGCGCCTCCCGCTATGCCCGTGGCACGGGTGATGGACGTTTATACCGGCCTGCGTAAGCTGGCCCGGCACTGGCGGGTGGCCATTGTCGGCGGCGACGTGACGCGCGGGCCGCGCCTGGAAGCGCACGTGTTTGGCGTGGGCCGTGTGCCGCGGGGACAGGCCATCTTGCGGTCCGGCGCGCGCTCTGGCGATTATCTGTTCGTCACCGGCGCGCTCGGAGGCAGTTGCCGTGGAAAGCACTTGGCGTTTAAGCCGCGCTTGGCGGAAGGCCGCTGGCTCCAAGGCCGGAGCTTAGCCACCGCCATGATTGATCTCAGCGATGGATTGGCGACCGATCTCCGGCATCTAATCCGGCAGAGCCGTGTGGGGGCCGAACTGTTCTTAACGTCAATTCCCCTGGCGCCGGCGATCAAGAAATCGATTTCGCGGCGGACAGCCCTGCGGCATGCTTTTGGCGATGGCGAGGACTACGAATTATTGTTCACGGTGTCGCCGGTCAAAGCGGCGAAGCTGATCCGGGCTTGGCCGAAAGTCTGGAAGACGCCCTGTACCCGCATTGGCACAATTACGTATCGTCGTGACGTCATCGAGTGTGTGGATGCGCGTGGACGGAAGGTGCGGCTGAAAGCGACCGGCTATGAACATTTCAGGTAATGTACAAAAAATTATCTCTAAGAGTCCGGAGGAGACCCAAGCTTTGGCCGCTACCCTTGCCGCGGAATTGTCCACCAGAGGCGGATCCGCCTCCGGCGGAAAAAGCGGCGCCGTGCTGGCCCTGCACGGGGAGCTGGGCAGCGGTAAGACCTGTTTTGTTCAGGGCTTGGCCCGGGCGCTGGGCGTCCGGCAACCCGTGACCAGCCCCACCTTTACAATTGTGAACGAATACAGCGGCCGGTGTCCGTTGGTTCACATGGATCTTTACCGGATCAGCGATCCGGAGGAACTTTTAGGCATTGATTTTGAAAATTACCTCGATGCGGAGGGAATCACCGTGATTGAATGGGCGGAACGGGCCGGCAACTGGCTCCCGGGCAACACCATGCACATTTATTTTGAAACCGGGACGGACCTTAACAAGCGCACAATTACCATGGCCGCCGGGGCGAGGGTAGAACGGAACAGGGTCACGTCTGGACATTAGACAAATCATTCTCGACATGACGCAGAGGCGACCGTAATATTTTGTGGTTTTTTATCCGCTCAATCATGCGAATCACTGTTGTCAATCCTTTTGTCTAATGTCCAGACGTGACCCTGTTATTTTACGGACTTTAATAAAATATTTTCATTTTTTTTATCGGTGTAGATTGTACCATGGCAGGCATCACCCGGGGGCCGATAAATTCCGGACGTACCGTGGTGGGGGGAGTTCCACGGATGATGATTCCCAAGTGATAGTACTTCTTTGCATCGGGCGGTACTGGCAATGATGATTCCCAGCCATGCCAACTGTCAAAAAAATCCTCGCGAGTCATAATGAGCCGTGAGCCAAGAAGGAACGGATCTTCTAGATAAACATTCCGGTCGTCTATCCCGATGACCACCATATAATGCCCTGCCTCTGGAATCCAGCTGTTTTTCCACGGACTGTTCGGAGCTGTATAGCGCTGTGCGTCAACGATAACCGGAATACCTTGTCGGAGAGCCGCTTCAAGGTCACTTAGGGTAAGATTATCTTTCCACTCAGCATCGAATCCTAGCTGTTTTGCAACCCGTACCATGTCCCAAGGGTATGTCCCGTGAGAGGCTGCCGTGTTCAGCATTATCCGCAGGTCTGCCTCAAATGAGTCCATGCCGTAATAATTCATGACTGCCTGGAAGGATGCGGCACCACAGGAATAGTGCTCTGCCTGCCGGACGTCTGGGACACCCTTGAGCATAAGCGACACTGTTCCTGCAGGTATCATACCGGTTGCCGTCGGAGTTCTTTGTACGGAAGTGGAAGAAGGAGGAGTCCCTACACAGCCTGAGACGAGAAACATGGACAGTAGGATACAGAGGCACAATGGAATTATCGATCTGGTATTGAAAAAACGCATAATCGATGAATAAAAGCCTAATAATCGCATAAATATTCCTCCTATGTTATAATCGTATTTTAAGCATCACAGTTGAGAGTATCTCAACATTTTCAATTGAAGAACGGGGTCAGCCGCGCCATTGAGACGACGCGCTTCGCGTCGGCTCAACCGCCGCAAATCACGGGCGGCGGTACGCCGTACTGTGCATTTGCCTTGTGTGCAAATCTATTCATTTCTTCTTCGGAAAATACCGCATCTGGTAAAGAAGAGGGTTGCTCCTGTACTGGTCATAGTCGGTGTAGGCACTGTAACGGAATGTGACAGTGTTGCTGGAGACAGCAAGCGTGATGGGAGGAGCAGCGTAACCTCCTTCCCACAACTTCACTGTGTTCGGGATGGGTTCGTGTTCGAGCGCGAATGTGACGCACTTGCTCCCTTGTCTGTCAGTGAAGAAATGCATGGCGTTTTTGGATCGGTCTTTCTGGAAGACTCTCACAATCTCCTGTGAATAGAATTCTTCGGCAGCTTTTCTCTGCTGTGACCATTCGAGGAGTTTTTGACTGAGGGAGACGACCATAAAGAGAACCATCAGCAGAATAAGAACGACGCGTCTCCATCGGTTCGCCGAAAGGTCTTGGATGTATGCAATAACCCCCAAGACGAAGGCGACTCCCCACAAAAGCCATGTTAGAACTGTCATCTCATCCCTCTCTCGCCAACAGGGTTTATGCCTCAAACATAGCATTCCATCGGTACCCGATTGTGGAATGATATCCGTCAATAAACCGCTTGACAAGCCGTAATGTTTTACCCAGTGTGCCGTGAGTATACAAAAATTGCCGAGGCGGAACGAACGCGAGTTGAGCGTTAGACAAATAATCCGTATCAAAGGCATGCATTGGATGACGAAAGCTTTTTTACTCATGGTGGTGAATATCCTGATGGCGGGTGGGGGCATGGCCCAGCCGACCAATGTGCCGCCGGCGATCGGCATGGTTTCAACGACCAACGTGCCAGCCATGAGGCAATCGCCTCTGGGACAATTGCCCCTGAGGCAATCGCCCCTGGGGCGCGGTATCGAACTGCGCACCAGTTACCGCCTGGATCCCTCCTCGCATTACAACGATGGCAGTGATGTCACTGTACAGCGCTTCAGGCTGGGCGCGATTGTGCGCCGGAGCATTCGACCCGGTTTGATGCTGATGGGCGACGTTGATGCCGAATATGCCACTTACTCTTTCAACCAACGCGACGACACGATTTTCGGCAAGAGCGGATTCATGCAGGACGCCATAACGCTCCGGCTGGGTCTGATGGTCATGGCGCCTATCAACGATAAGTGGGGCTGGCAGGCGGGCGGGAGTGCTTCCGTGTCCGGCGAGACCCGGGCCGACCTCTGGGAGGCCTTCAACGGCGGGGCCGTGGGCGGTGTCAGTCGTATTGTCAGTCCGGACTTCAAATGGTCGTTATCGCTTGTGGGCTTCGGGTTTGAGGGGTCTTTTCTTGCGTTTCCGATCCCGGGGTTCGACTGGAAGATCAGCGAGCGCTATCGGCTGGCTACGCAGGGGCCGGGGCTTAATTTCATCACCACGCTCTCGCCCACGACAAAACTGACCGTCCTGAGCCGTTGGGAATACCGCCAGTACCGGCTGGATGACGATCCGCCGGTGCCGGGTGGCAAGTATTACGACCAGCGGTTCCCGCTCGGCATAGAACTGACCCGACGCTTCTTCCGCGTGCTGGACGTGGCTCTGGAGGGGGGCTGTTACGTGTATCAGCAGATGATGATCCGTGACAAGGATGACAACAAAGTGGTCACCGTGGTGGGCGATCAATCAGCGTATGTGGGCTTGCGGATGAGTCTCCAGTTATGACGTTACGGATCATGGACGCAGGGATCATAATTGCGGGTCGTGCAAGCGGCGATGTTCGATGGCCGTATCGAGGGTAATGGTCCGAAGCGGGGCAGGGGTGGAGGGAAGCGTGAAGGATGCGGAAGGATTGGGCCCGATTGCGTCAAAAGCCTTTACCTCTGGAACGTAGGTCATATCCGTGCACTGTGGATTCGGCAGATTGGTCCCGCCCAAAGCCTGCTCGTCACCTTCGGTATTGAAGGTCAGTGTGAAATCCCGGTAACGCCCCAGGATCCGCTTGGGAAAATCCGCGCGCGCCCAATGCCCTGACTTGACCCCCATGCTCCGTCAGTCGCTCGGGACCCAATGGAGCCTTCTAATGGATACACCTTTGTAACCCGGGATCAAACTCGAAATGTAGAAGCGGCCGGCCTCTTGAATTATCTCAGATACAGAGGTCTCAAGAACCGTGACGAGACGCTCATCGCCTGCACCGAAGAACAGTGGATCGTCCGATCTATAGACCGCCGTTCTGAACCCGTTTGATGGACCGATTTTGAAGAGGTAGTAGTAGCCATCCAAGTACACCACGAATGGGCATTGCTGGGTCCACCTGAGGTCCCCGCATACGCCACCTTCGCTCGCAATCCGGTAGTCGGACCAAGGAGTACCGTAAGGTCTGCTTGCGGTTCTTACGGCGATGACACCACTCTCGCCCACATTGGCGGCGTAGTACATCGCATAGCACTTGCCGGTGTTGATTACCATTGGGTCCCTCGCAACGCCCGGCCCCGAAAAGAGCTGGCTCTGGTTCTGGTTGTCAGTCAGACGCCGGAAATGGATGCCGTCGTCGGAAGCTGCAGCGCAGATCTGCGAGTGCCCTGTGGCGCTTGGCCCGCCGCCGTAGTAGAGAATGAATCGGCTGTCGTGCTGGAGCACGTACGGGGCATGGACGAAGTCTTTGTCTTCGGTTCCCCAACTCTCTCCGCATCTGCGCTCGGCACGCCAGCAGATGCCGCGCGCCGCCCAATCAGGGGTTTCAATCGCGGTACTCCCCTCCCAACGATAGAAGAGGCGCCCAACGCTCGTGCCTCTGATCTGTGTCCACAACTGCCAGCGCCCGTTCGTTGCTTTGAAGAAGCAGTGGTCGACAACCTCACCCGGCTCCGAGTGGATCCCTGGGAGGTCCGGACTGAAGGCCACCTGGAACCATTTGCCAGCAAGCTCCGGAATGCGATGAATCTTGGCCCCGCCTACCGTACGTGAATTATCGTGTTTCATCATTCTCATCGTTCGCGGCGCGCCACGCGCCGCGAACAGTATTATTGAGACAAACTCGGAGACACCGATTGTTGTCAGCCCTCCGCCATGTGCGCTAAGCATAGATAATATCAAATTGGGTTGTCAATGCTTGAAAATGAAAATTGAAAATGAAAATTGCTTGAAAATGAAAAATGTTATGTATTCATTATGAATCAGTGGGTTGGCCGGAATACGCTATGTATTTGTTTTTAGCGGATGGACTTAGGGCCGATAAAAGGACAAACTGAGTTTGTCTTATCAAGGACTCGTCCAATGGATAACCAGGTCAACCATAATAGTCGCGTGTGGTTCCGAAACTGGGATGTGATACTGGCCCAGGAACCGATCCCTCCTCAAGAGCGGGAATGACATTGCCATTGGATCATATGTGCCTGACTTCTTGGTGGAATATGAAGACGGCAGGAAGGCCCTCATCGAGGTGAAAGACCCCAGCCGGCTCGATTCCGATGACGTGCAGCGAAAGCGCAAGGCGGTGGAAATGTGGTGCAAAACACTGCTGTCCAAAATCAGATTATTTTGGACAGCAGTGTCCCAGTGATTTCTGGATTTGGATATGGTCCACACAGGGCTCATGGCGCCCAAACGCAGCTTGGTTCGTGAAGTGATGTAAGCATGGGTTTCTCCGAAAATGGACGGTATTTCAAACATCCGGACTCAGACTTCTTTATTGAGTTCCCCAAAGGACCACCCTCCGTTGGCGAAGAACCCGTCAAAGAGATCCATGATCGGCATGAGGCTACCGGCATTCTCAAGATCATATCGCCCACCGATTGCGTGAAAGACAGGCTGACATGGTTCTACTATGATAATGATCGCCAGTGTCTCGAACAGGCAGTTTTGGTTGCCAGGGAAAACGCAATCGATCTTGGCGAAATCGAGCGGTGGTCGGCAAGCGAAGGCAAGCGCAACCTATTCCAGCAGATTCGAGAGCGATGGCTAACAAAGGCATAACCACGTGCTCGAGGGTATTATTGCATGTTCCGCGCAAACCCTCAGCACCCCGGCCGTTCTGGCACCTCCCGAAGGCCTAATTAATCAGAATGCCGGGTCGTACAATCGGCGATGTTCGATGGCCGTATCGAGGGTAATGGTCCGAAGTGGGGCAGGGGTGGAGGGAAGCGTGAAGGATGCAGAAGGATTGGGCCCGGTCGCGTCAAAAGCATTCAGTTTTTGATCGTAGGTCATATCCGTGCAGTGCGGATCCGGCAGATTGGTCCCGCTAAAAACCTGCTTGTCGCCATCGGTATTGAAGGTCAGTGTGAAATCCCGGTAACGCCCCAGGATCCGCTTGGGAAAATCCGTGCGCACCAAAGTTATATCGTGAGCGTCGCTGGGCGCACAGGAAATCCGGATTCGGTTTTTTTCAACGTGCTCTGCCCGGCTGATCGCCGCACAGCGGCCCTGCGGTCCGTCCCAAAACACCGCAAAAACCAGGGGCTCCCCGTATGTTTGGGCGAAAAGCATGATCGCCTGGACCATCAGCGCACCGGTCACCACCATCAGGGCCACGGCGTATTTCATTAACCGGCGCTGGCGGTTCGCGGCCCATCCCAGAAAGACAGCCATGGGGATAAGAATGGCAAACAGATACCGGCCCTGGGGCTGGAAATCGTTACACAGACACGTCCACACATGCAGGAGCAAAACCGCCAGCATTAAGGCGCCCAGCCATAGGCAGGCAATCTTTGCGGGGCGATCATGCGTCAACAGGAGTTCGATTAGAAACAGGGTGCCCAGCGCGGGAATGATGATCCGGAGCGCGGCATACACTTCCGGCCGGAACCCGACATCCAGGTACCCGAACAGGCCGAAAAACGAGGCAAACGTGATCGTCACAAATTTTTGCTGAATCAACCAGAGGAGGGACGCGCGGGAAAGACCATGATTTACCGGAACCACGTCGCGCAGGACCCCTAATTGCACCAGACGTTCCTCGCCGAGGAGCAGGGGCATGGGCGTCCCGTAAAGCCAGTAATTACGCGCATACCAGAATCCGGAAATCAAGATGGCACCGCAAGCCACGGCCAGGGCCATGCGGAGCACGGTAGACCACGGCAGATGACCGCGGTAGGCCAGATAAACAAAGCCGGCTGCCAGAAATGGGGCGTAGATAAAAAAATTATATTTGGCGGAAAAGAGCAGGCCTCCGGCCAAGCCGACCATTACCAGGGTGATATCGGACGGCGTTTTCCAGAATCGCGCCAGTGTATACGCCAGCAGGGCGGCGATGCCCAGCGCGTGGGCGTCCGCGTTCACATAACAAAAGCTGAATAAGACCTGGGGAATGAAGGCAAATGCCGCCGTGACGATTGCCGACAATAACGGACGAGCGGTCAATATCCGAATAGTCAGGAAGAGGCCATTGATGAAAACCAGGCCCCAGGCTAACGAAGCCAGCCGGGCGCCTTGGTAGAGCTCGATACCCAACAACGTGTGACCGGCATGCGCGGTGGCGGCCGCCGCCACGTAATTCAGCGCCGGCATCTGGTTATAGCTGGAAAGCGCATGACGGAACCGGTCCAAGTCATCCACGCCCCAGACCGGCAGGCGATGGTGGGCGAGAATGAACTCAACACTGTATTTGAAATGCGTGTTTTCGTCGGGGGCGTTATTGTAGGGGATCAGGAAAAGCCAGGATAAACCGATGCCAATGAAGAGCCCGTTCAGAAGCAGGAGCGACCAGTAAGCATTAATCCATTTAGTGAATTGGTCCATTGTCTGTGGTCACAGTGCCGGGCATTCGATAATTGCGGCCACCACGCGGGCTTGGTCCGCTTCACTCAGCCCGATATAAAACGGCAGGCGCACCAGGCGGTTGCTGACCGATTCCGTTACCGGGCAATCGCCTGGCAGGCAATTGCCTGGCCGGCTGCTGAATCGGCGGCCCATGACCGAGAGGTGCAAAGGCAGGTAATGGAATACAGCCAGGATGCTCCTGGTTTTCAAATGATCAATCAGTGCCTGCCGCGCGGCCAAGGACGGCATAAGCATGTAGAACATATGATAAGGCTGTTCACAATGCTCCGGGACAAACGGCAGGCCCACGTGGTGTTGGAGGGCCCAATCGCGCAAATGCGCGGCGTAAAACTCCCAGAGGCGTCGGCGTTGGGCTTGAATATGGTCCCGGGCCTCGAACTGGGCCAGCAGAAAAGCCGCCAGCAGGTCGGAGGGCAGGTAGCTGGAGCCCAAGTCAATCCAGGAATATTTATCGGCCTGACCCCGGAACACCTGGCTGCGGTTTGTGCCTTTTTCCCTCAGGATTTCGGCCCGCTCAACATAGCGGGGATCGTTGATCAGCAAGGCGCCGCCCTCGCCGCAGGTAAAGTTCTTGGTTTCGTGAAAGCTCTGCGTGGCCAGGCATCCGAAGGTTCCCAGCCAGCGGCCCTTATAGCGGCCCAGCAGGCCGTGGGCATTGTCCTCCACCACGGGAATACCGTACCGACCGGCGATAGCCAGAATGGCATCCATTTCGCAGCCCACGCCGGCGTAATGCACCGGTACGATGGCTTTGGTGCGCGGTGTGATCAGCTGCTCCAGGCAGGATTCATCCAGGTTAAGCGTGTCCGGCCGGATATCAACGAACACCGGGCGTGCGCCGCGGAGCACAAAGGCATTAACGGTGGAAACGAAAGTGAAAGATGGCACGATCACTTCATCGCCGGGCTGGATGTTGAGCAGGAGCGCCGTCATTTCCAGTGCGTGGGTGCAGGAGGTGGTCAATAGTGCCTTGGGTACGCCAAGTTCTTTTTCAAGGAAAGCATGGCATTGGCGCGTGAACTTACCATCGCCCGAGATCTGGCCGTTGGCCAGGGCCTTGGCCATATAGGCCTGTTCGTTGCCGACAAAGCCGGGCTTGTTAAAAGGTATTTTCATGGTTCATACCGGCTATGAGTGTGCGGGGCGCTTTGCCTCAGAACGGGGTTATGCTTTCAGTATGCTGTTATTGTTTTGGTTAAGCATAGCCGATAGGAAAGGGCGCGACAATCACAAACCGCTAATGTGGCGGATTTGATTGACGCGAATTTGACAATTGACGCGAAGACAAAGAGGCATTATGCTGAAAAAATATTAACGAATCTTTGTTCGATCGCGAAACTGTCCAATCAATGGTAGGCAAGCTTCGGCAGATGGCCGGGGTGCCATACGAGGCAAAATTTATGAATCCCAAAATTGCCGTCGTAATTCCTTGTTACAAAGTATGCAAGCACATCTCGGACGTAATAAAGAAAATCGGGGATGAGGTTTGGCGTATTTATGTGGTTGACGATGGCTGTCCAGAAGGCAGTGGTAAGCATGTCGGGACATCCGTAAACGACCCGCGCATGCGTGTTCTTTTCAATACCGAGAACCTTGGTGTTGGCGGGGCGGTGATGACCGGTTATAGCGCGGCCATAGCCGACGGGGCCGAGGTGATTGTAAAAATTGATGGTGACGGACAGATGAATCCCGAGATGATTTCAAGGTTCGTGGCCCCCATCCTCAAGGGACAAGCGGATTACACCAAGGGAAACCGTTTTTATAATTTGACGCATATCTCACAAATGCCCGCCGCTCGTCTGTTCGGTAATGCGGTGTTATCGTTCATGACAAAACTTTCGACAGGCTATTGGAATATTTTTGACCCTACGAATGGATATACGGCTATTCACGCCAAGGTCGCGGCGACCCTTCCGATGGATCGGATCAGTCGCCGTTATTTCTTTGAGTCCGACATGCTTTTTCGGTTAAATACCATGCGGGCGGTTGTGGTTGATATTCCCATGGACACGGTATATGGAGATGAGCAAAGCCATTTGAAGATATCCAAAATCTTTGGAGAGTTTCTGGTTAAAAACACGCGCAATTTGATAAAG
Organism: Kiritimatiellota bacterium; assembly: GCA_008636095.1. Classification (GTDB taxonomy): domain Bacteria; phylum Verrucomicrobiota; class Kiritimatiellia; order JAAZAB01; family JAAZAB01; genus VSJD01. Next base: position 11,937 of record VSJD01000251.1, read on the forward strand.
CGCCTTTTCTATAATTATTTTTTGCGTGATATGACCATTGCGTCAGTGGAATTGGTCGTAGGCAGCAGTTTGTTCATATTCGGATTGGTTTTTGGCAGCGTGCGCTGGATCCATGCCGTAAGGATCTGCGAGGCAACGCCCTTGGGGGCCATCATGGTCGCGGCAATGCCGTTGTTAATAGGCCTTCAGTTGATATTGGCTTTTCTTGGATATGATATTGCGAGCGTTCCTAAAAGACCTATTCATGATGATTTGCCGGATAGCCCGCATGCCTGAAAATGCGCATGGTGGTTGCCTTTCCTTTGCCGGATTGAAATAAAGTCATCGAATTGGCGAAATAATAAATGGAAATTCTTGCATGGATTAAAGATTTCGCTAAGCGCCAGCCCCTGAAAATTATGGGGGTTATTATCGTGGCCTTGGTTTCCCTGGCGACGATGAACTTAGTCCTGCTTAAGCTGTTCCCGGCACTGGATACGCCGCTTTGGTTCCCGATTTCCTTGTCATCAGACCCCGCTCTTAATATTTCCGGTCTGCCGTATGCATTTTTGTTTTTAATAGTTCTGTATTGGATGGTCAAAGAACGCGGCCTGTGCCGTGGCCTGTTTGCGACATGGATGTTCGGCCTGGTTTTGATCATCTTGGGCAATCTTATCCAGGGAAATGTTGACATCGCTTTCCGGCAGCCGTTATACGGATCCATTGTTCCGTTTCAGTATTATGATGATGCCCTTAAGATATATTCTTGGCGAGAATGGCTGAACGCGTTTAATGCCCATCAAACGGAATTATTCGTACATAGCAAAACGCATCCCCCCTTTGCGGTACTACTTCATTATCTGGTTATTCAGTTTTTGGGAAATCACCCTTTGCGGGTAGCGGGTGTCTTTATCCTGATATCCAGTTTGTCGATTGTTTTGATGGGATTTATTTTCAACGAGTTGGGTTTGGAGCGTAAAAACCGGAATGGATTGGTAATTTTATTTTCCGTGATCCCGGCAATAAATATCTATACTGCGGTGAGCCTCGATGGCGTTATATTGACAACCTGCGTGCTGTACCTTTTGGGCTTGATAATCCTTGTGCATCGGCCAAATTTCGCAATGAGCGGAATGTTGTTGTTGGTCAGCGGCATAATTTTGACCAATCTTTTGACATTCGTGGGGATATTCTTATTTGCGGTGGGCGCCTTGGTGGGAGTAATGGAGTATATTTTCAAGCGCAAACCGGGTGTGCTAATCGCCACGGGCGTTGCCATGGGCTTGTTCGGTTTGCTTATTTATGGTTTAAACCAGTTTGGGCACTATAACCATATTCAGGCCTTTTTTACCGCTGCGCATGTTGAAAACCCCCTGGGATTTCAAGGTCTGACGCGGCCCCTCAATTATGTTGTAACGCGCGTGGAATGTGTAAGTGAACTTGCGCTGTTTTTTTCTATAGGTTGTTTGGCGGTTTTATTTCGCAAGGATCGGCTGCAATTAAGTTTTTGGGCCAATGGCGATGATGTTGTGCGGATAGCGCTTGCGGCTATCGTGACTCTGGGGGGCATGTTTGTGGCGGGACTTAATCACACCGGGGAAACGGCGCGATCCTGTTTGTATATATATCCATTCTTGCTGCTGATGTTCTATAAGAGCGACATCTTCCTTATACGGGATTTAATTGTTCTTGCCGGTTTGCAAACGGTATTAATGCAATTGTGTTGTTATTACTTCTGGTAATAAAAATGGGTGCCATGAAAATATCGGTTTCCTGGAAAAGATTCTTGTTATTTGCGCATGTAGGACTACTGATCGCGTCGATTGTGCTCGGCCGTTGGTTATATGCCGGGGCTTTGGGAAGAAGCGATGCGCTTACGGTATTCAATCCCTATCCGCTGGTAACGATAGCCGATAATATCGCTTACTATCCGGTAAACCCCTATCCGAATATTGATTCCCGTTCGGGGCATGTCGTATCCAACCCGTTCGTGTATGTGTGGGATTGGTATTGTGGCTTTAATGGCCGGCTTTCGACTGGGGTGATGAACAGCCTGATAGCGCTGGCGGCAAAAGGGTGGTGCCCAACTCCGGAATCCTTTCCCTGGTGGCTCATGCGCGCCTTGTCGCTCTATTGTCTGTTGGCTACCCCGCTTAATTTTATGGTGGCGGTTGGGTGGGCCTGGGCCAAGCGGCCGGGAAGGACGCTCGTATTGCTGGCGGCCGTATGGTCGGTTTGGATCGTCAGCCCAAAGATTTATATCTTCACGGTGATATTTGATGTCTTGCTCACTGATCGGAACATACACGAGTATGTATTAGCGTGGATGATGCTTGGAGTAATGAGTAATTGGATGGGAAGATCGGCATGGAAATGGGGCTTGTTGGCCGCCGGCATCCTGTTCTTAAGTTCGGAACAAAACATGTTCAGCGTGCCGATCTTATTGCTGGCGGCCGCCTGGGTAGGGCTTGATGAAAAGAACGGCCTGGGGCGTAGTTGGCGCTGGCAGGCTTGCTTCTACAGTGCCTGGACATGTCTATCCGCCGCAATCTATTTCCTGTCCCCCGGCCAGTGGTTACGCAACAACTTTTTATCGATGAAAACAATCGGCGATTTTGCGCCGCTTGAATGGTATCGCCAGGTTGTCACGCTGGGTTATGGCGCCATTTTTCCCCGGCTGCCTGATTCGCTTTGGATATGGCATCTGGCCTTGTATGGCGGTTTGGGGCTGCTTATGACGGCATGGACGATAAGACGGCTGAAGCAGGGCGCCACAGGCTTGCTTTCCGTTGATCATCCCCGGCGAAAACTGGAGGGCATCGGTATTATGGCCTTTGCTTTTCTAACCGCCTTTTTAGCAAGCATGCTGACCCTGATTGCATCCCCATATTTCCCGCCGTATGCCATTTATTATCCCTCGTTATTACTCATGTTAGGCCTTGTTTTTTCATTCTGGCTGGTCCTGGATGGCGCCGCCATGTTCATGGACATGCTTGCATCGTCAGTTCGACTGGCACGTTTTGCCGGAATAAAACCGATAATCGGTTATGCCAAGATCGGTTGCGTTGTTGGTCTGCCGTTGCTTGTGACAAGTACATTAATTGGAACCGTGACCGTACGGGCTTGGCCAGCCATGGCGGCGGAATACCGTCAAGTTATGGAACAGAATCGCAATCGTCGGCAATTGTATGCCGAGATCGTGAGGCTCCGCAACATGACCGGACAACGGTGTTTTGTCCTGGTGAATATATGGCACTATCCTGTCTGGGGCATCCACATGGATGAAGTATGGGCAATGGCGGCTTATTTCAGGTGGCGGCGGATGGAAGATGTGGTTTGTATCGCGGAAGATGAATGGATTGCCGCCGGTCGGCCCCAGGAACAGCTATGTTATAAACTTGATTGCGCCAAGGTGCTTGCGGGCAAATGATGGCAAATAGCCTTGGTGACTATGATGGCAAACATGCAAGTAGCCAGAGAAAACAGCACTGGCCAGATGCCGGTTGACAAGGTGCTCACGCCGGATCGTTTCATGGATTACGAGCAGGAGGTCAAAGGATCCCGCCTGGTGGATCTTGCGCTGGCAAGAATAGTTCGGGACGGCATGGAAGTGTGCGACATCGGCGGCGCCAGCGGCGTATTCCTTGGTGAACTGCTCAATCGTAGTAAATACCACTTCAACGCGACTTTGCTGGAAGTGGTTGACGAATACCGCGTGCGCCTTGTCGATGAGCGCATCAATTATCGTCTGGCCAGCGTGCTTGATAACGATATTCCGGACGGCAGTTTCGACATGATAACGTTCAGGCATATAATTCACCATCTTGTAGCCGATAACATCGTCAAAACGCTCGATAATCAGCGGCGGGCCTTTGAACAGATCTTCCGGATGGTTCGTCCCGGTGGATATCTCGTTTTTCAGGAGCAGGTGCATTACGTCAGGCTATTTGCGCGAATGGTTTATCACATGTCGCTACTGGCGAATAAAATGAGAATCAGAAGCCGCTTTTTTGACGCTGGCACGGTCGTAGTTGCGTTCCCTACCACAGAGGAGATCAAGTGCTTTCTCGATGCTAACAAATCGGCATGCGCTTTCGCTATCGAAGAATATTTTAACGAACCCAAAAACATGCCGCTGAGGTGGAAATTGACCTTGCTGATGAAAAACGTCGGCGATTTAACTTATGTGATCAAGGTAAACGGCAAGAAGGGCGGTACCCCGTAGCGGCCCGCTGGCCGCTTGGTATGGTAAATATACGGGCATCCAAGGCTTGCCGGTCATTGGGCGCCTTTGCATTCAAGACGATGATCGCGGTTGGGTGACACGCGTTTGCGTGACACGCGATTGCGTGACACGCGATTGCGTGATAAGACGCCGGGAAAGCGCATCAATGACAAACAGCAGTATGATCCAAATAACCAGGCGCAGTTGAATTTGTAAAAGCAATGCATGGCGGGCGACAGCCATGGCGTCCCCATGCCAGACAAGCAGGGCATGGGGGTACGATAGCAGCAGAAATCCCAGCGGAACCCACCACTTGCGCTGGCGATCCCAGCAGGCAAAACTCAGGCCGGCCAATACAATCACGCCGGCGACCCACGGCCAAAACGGAAACACAGGCAAAGGATATATGCAAATGCTTAACCACGGCGGTAAAATGGGAACGAAGCCCGGTGGTAAAGGCTCGCCGGTCTCCGAGGATAAAAGCGATCTGATATCGAGCCAGGGTGCCAGGCACGTTGCGCGGCAATCGCTGATGAGATATTTTATATAACAGGTCGGCCCCTGATTAAGCAGCCACACGCGAAAGGGCTGTAAGGAAGCCAGCCGATAGGCCGCAAAATTATCGCCCGCACCCCATTGACCGGCCAAGTGCATCAGATCGGGGGTGACCGGCATGCCGTGATCCGCAAACCATTGGACTTTCGCTGGATTGGGCAAGATCCTTTGTGTCAGCACATTGAGAAACGGGAAAACCCAGCGTTGGCCCATCCGTGGTGGCAGCTCAAAGGCGGCATGTGCGAAAGTTGATGGAAACGTCCATTTCTGAGCGCCCATTTTTGCTGACATTGTATTGGCTGCAAAAAACGCACCCCAACACAATACTAAAACAAAACATGCGACTCTGTGTTTGCGCTGTAACAATCCGATCATTGCAACAACAATGGCCATGATTAATAGAAGCCAGGCATTTGTTTCGCGGCACAATGCCCATACGCCGCCTATAATAATAAAGGCCAAGAGCTTGGCGGGATGCCATTGATTCAGCAGCCCGAAGACTATTGCCATCAGCAATGCAAAAAGGGAGATGGACAAGGACTCGCTCAAGATCATGAAATCCCACAGAATAATATCAGTACTTAGCCCGAATAGGAGCATAAGCGTATAGGCCAGGGGTTTGAGCCATAGCGTTGTTACGGTCTTGGATACCGCCAAAGCTAAAAGGCCCCAGCACAAGATCGAACAAATGATTTGAAAGGTTACGATGGCCGGCGGATGGATTTGGAGAATTTTATAACAGAGCGGCACCAGTGGTGGCTTTAAACCGCACCACAAGCCGGCATCAGTCCATGGGAGGGATGCCATGTCTTTGAACGTCAGCGAGTCAAACGTCTCGCCAACTTCCGGTAATGCATAAAAGTGAAAGAGTCGTATTAATAAAATGATGACGAAGACCGTCACATAGAATGCGGCCATGGCAATATGATTACAATGGCAGGGCTTGTCGGATGGCATGATAACGCCTATATCAGTCGCTTTTCGTCCCGCGCCGGAACCAGTGCAAGGCGACGGTTGCGGCACGCACGGTAAAGCCAAGCCGCAGAGTCAGTTTTATGCCGCGCAGATTGTTGATGGAAACGCGCGTGATGGCTCGTTTAAAATTGCGCGCGCGCAGGGCCAGGAACAATTCCTGGTACATAAGCACGCCGGCACCGGAATTCTGGAGATGCTTGCGCACGGCTCCCAGGGTAATGTCCATGGTTTGTGGCGCGGTTTCGCGGGCTTGGACGAACCCGATTACTTCGCCTTGCTCAGTGTCTTCCAGGATAAATACGGGATCGCCGGCGCGAAAACTGTTTTCAATCCAGTGGGCGTAACGCAAATCGGCTTTATTCCGCGGCACATTGGGATCCAGATGAAAGCGATCCGCTGCAAATGCCGATTGAGCGATACTCGTTACCGGCGCCAAATCGGCCGGCGTGGCCATTCGCAGTTGCATGTGTGTTGACTGCCGCTTGATGACGAGCGTCAAACGTGCCAGTAACAGTTCAAACTCTATCATCGTTTCCACGGGATAAAAACCGTGCTGGGCCAGGGCGGCGGCCACGGCCACGGACTCGGGCGAGATTTTTGCAACTACCAGAGTAGCGCGGTCTCGAGGCAGGCCGGATAGCCAGGCGGACAAGTGGCGGCCAAGAGCATCCAGCGGTGTTTGGGCGCAATTTACTTCGAAAACCGGGAAATCAAGCAACGCGCTGTCCCAGGGGATCGGCGCAATTTTGAGCGGTCCATCCGGTGATGGGAAACCTGCGTATGTTAAGCTGAATGCCATCTTGTAAATACTCAGACACCTGAGCAATCATGGGTGTTCAATTTCCTGACGCACCACGTAGGATGGCCGGTCCATCAGTCGCAAATGCATGCGCGCCAGATATTCGCCGATAATGCCCAGTGCAAAAAGCTGAGCACCGGAGAAAATCGTGATAATGGAGGCTAAAAACGGAAATCCAGGAACACTGTAGCCGAGCAACAAATAGCGCCCGACAACGTAAATCAGCACGCCTATGCCAAAAATAGTCAGACAGAATCCAATCCAACTTGCCAGCCGCAGGGGCAAGGTTGAAAAGCCGGTTAAAATATTGAAGCAATGCGCGAAAAGGCGCCGCACCGAATAACCGGAACGGCCGCTGAAGCGCGGATTGTGCTGGACCGCTACAGCACACACCCGTGTCGTGCCCCAGTTTAGAAGCACGTCAATGGAGACGGTCGGCGCGCGGTAATCTGTAAATGCTTCCCGCAATTGCGTGCGGAATGCGCGAAACGCGCTTATGTCGCCGGCATAGGTAATGCCCATGGCGGCCTGCACCACCAGGCGCACAATCTGGGAGGCAAGATAGCGCAAGACGCCTTGCTGTTGGCGGCGTGGCGCGCCATAGACAACATCATGGCCTTCGTCAAGTTTGCCGAGCAGGATGGGAATATCTTCAGGCGGATTCTGCAGGTCGGCATCAAGTGTCACGATCACGTCATGCCGGGCGTGACGGATGCCGCACAGTAAGGCGTTGTGTTGACCGAAGTTACGCAGCAAATTAATCCCGCGTATGCGGCTTTCCCGCTGGACCCAATTCTGAATAGTGGCCCAACTTTGATCGGGACTGCCGTCGTTGATGAAAATAATTTCAAATGGCCGCTGCGTGGCTTGCAGTACGGCCAGTAAACGTTCCGTGAGCTGGTTTAACGAGGCTTCGCAACGATACACCGGAACGAGCACGCTAAGTGATGACGCCGAATTTGACATAACGGAAAATCCTGGCGGTTCAAACGAGATGGTTCATATAATGAAAATATCGAAACCAGCGGTCTAAATCAAGCTCGAATCTGTCGGGCGGGAGCGTG
>VSJD01000223.1 GCA_008636095.1 Kiritimatiellota bacterium
AATATTCTCCGCCATAATGGCGCCTTTCTGTTCAAATAATGAAACGCAGCTTTAATTTAGCCGAAGATATACGTCAGCGAAAGGAAAAAATAATAACATCCCATAATCAGTAATGCGTCAGTTATGGGTCAGTTATTTTTTGGGCAGCCAAAGTTGTGCCATCCAAGCAGAGATGTCTCGACTTCCGCCGTCGCTCAAGGAGCTATGGCGGACAAGTCGCTCGACATGATACGCAGAAACGGTCATTCCGCCTGCCCGCCATAGCCTCTTGGCGACGGCGGAAGCTTAAGCGAGGAATCTCGCCTTTGGCGGACAAGTCTCACTGACGGCGGACACGCCTCGCTATAGGCGTAACCGTATTATGCCCCCAAAAACAACTGACGCATTACCATAATCAGATAATATTCCTTGTGATGGGTCATCTGCTATGTTAATGCTATTATATATGGCTATAACGTATGGTGAGGGGTTCAGGAGCATTCAGTGATATTTTTAATTATAACTATCGTGTTTTCAATGGGTATATCGTTTCTGTGTTCGCTATCCGAAGCCTGTTTGCTCAGTCTTTCCATGGCTGATTTGGCGGTCCTGTCCGAGAAAAAGCCGAGGGCAGGCCAGCTCCTGAAGCAGATGAAAGAAGCGGTCCAAAAGCCGATTGCGGCAATCCTGATTGTTAATAATTTTTCCAATATTATCGGGGCGGCTGTCTCGGGGGTAATATTCAGTGGCCTGTTTGGAAACAAGTGGATTGGCCTGTTTTCCTTCTTTTTTTCACTGGCGGTTATTCAATGGGCCGAATATCTCCCCAAAACGCTGGGGGTATTGCACAACCGTCCCCTCGCCGGCATAATTGCAGGACCCCTGGCTTATATGGTTCGTATCCTTAGTCCTCTGGTGTTTATGTTGGAGCGGATCAATCGCCCGTTCCTGCGCGGAGCGAAATACCGGTCAACGACGGATGCCTTGAATGAAATTACGCTGTTGGCCCGCTACGCCTCGGTGAATAAGCTGATTTCGCGCGAGCAGGTGGATATTGTTTCGCGTAGCATCAAGCTCTCGCAGTCCCGGGTCCAGGATATCATGGTTGGGCGCGACGAAATCAAGTTCCTCTCCACCGCCATGACGATGGCCGAGGCCCTGATCGAGGCGCATATTCATCATCATACCCGTTATGTTCTCGTTCGAGACGGCAACATGGATGAGATTGTCGGCTACGTGAACGTGAAGGATATCGTCAGTGCCCTGCAGATCAATCCCACGGACCCCTCGCTTAAAGGCATTGCGCGGCCGGTGCTGACAGTGAGTGCCGTGCTCCTGGTGCCCGCCCTGCTGAAGGAGCTGACCCGCGGCTACCAGCACATGGCGGTCGTCAGGAACGACCAGGCCAGGACCGTGGGACTGGTGACGCTGGAGGATGTTGTGGAAGCCATTGTCGGCGACCTGGAAGACGAATACGATGTTATGCCCAGCCACGTTATTCCAATTTCCGAAATCCGCTTCCTGGCCGGCGGCGGCGTGAGCCTGGCAACGCTCAGGGCAAAAACCAAATTCGATCTGCCGGAGCTGCCAACCAACTTGAATGATTGGCTGTGTTCGTTATATCAAAATCTGCCGCCCATCGAGCACGCGATCCCGTTTTTGGATTTGATGTTCATCGTGCGCAAAATCAGGCGTTCCAAGATTCACGAGGTCATGGTGGAAAAGCGCCATCAAACCAAGCCGCCGGCGATGCCCGGATAATTTGGCGCATATGAGGAGAAGCAATGCCAACGCAAGTGGAATTGCCCGTGAACGGCCCGACGCACGATACTCCCGGATCTTCCGCTCGGTTGGCCATATTTCTCTCGGCGGCGGTTTGCCCGGGTGCGGGGCACTTTGTCCAGCGCCGGTGGATCTTGGGATCGCTGTACCTCGCGGTGTTTGTCGCCTGCCTGGTCATGACGCTTCTTACCGTGATCGTGCCGTTGATGATGAATTTGCGTATTTCCCTGGATTTTGCGGAGAAGGGCAATAGTGAGACCTTTCGGACAATTTCCATAGTTAAGTTATTAATCTGGTTCGGATTGTCAGTCATGGTCTATCTGGCGGCCCTGGTGGATATCATCGCGTATGCCCGCCGGCAGGCCCGGAGGCGGTTGGACACGCGCCGGAAGAACATGGAGACTACACACAAGGTGTTCAGTGTTCGGTGTTCGGAGGAGCATGACCAATGAACCAGGAAGAAACAGGCAAGGCTTATGGGGAGTGCATTCTAATGCTAAATGGTCTCGATAAATCGTTTGAACGACGCCCGCCCAGGCAGAAATGCCGTTGGGCCGTCGCTAAGGCCGCTGACGAGTATGACGAGCCGAACACTGAACACTGAACACCTGAGTAGTTGCGATCCGGAGCAATTAATGGATATTTTGGATTTTGATTATGTCGTTGTGGGCAGTGGCATCGCCGGCCTGATGTCAGCCATTCACCTTGCCCGTTATGGCCGGGTCGGTATCCTGACCAAGAAGGACAGCGCCGAGAGCAACTCGAATTATGCCCAAGGCGGCATTGCCTGTGTTGTAACTTCGGATGACAGTTTTGAGGAACATGTCCGCGACACCCTGGTCGCCGGTGATGGCCTGTGCAATGAATCGGTCGTGCGGACGATCATTAGCGCCGGTCCGGCGCGTATCGCGGAATTGGAATCTTTCGGCTTGAAATTTGCCGAACTGCCCGGCGCCCCCGGCGCGGGCTATGACCTGGGACGCGAGGGCGGCCATTCGCGCCGGCGGGTTTTGCATTGCGGTGATATCACCGGACGGGAAGTCGAACAGATCCTGCTCAACCGTATCCGTGCTGAACCAACCGCCACCATCCTGGAACACTGCGTGGTCATTGATCTGATTACGACCGGCTGGCTGGGTGCGGACGGGATAAACCGGTGCGTGGGGGGGTATTTTCTTAATACCCAGACGGGCGTGATCGCAGCCTTTCGTGCGCCGTTTACCGTGCTGGCCACGGGCGGCGGCGGCAAGGTGTATTTGTATACCACCAATCCCGATATCGCCACTGGCGACGGTGTAGCCCTGGCCTGGCGCGCGGGCGCGCCAATCAAAAACCTGGAATTCATCCAGTTCCATCCCACCTGTCTGTATCACCCGGAAGCCAAGTCATTTCTGATCAGCGAGGCGGTACGCGGGGAGGGCGCCGTGCTGGTCAATGCGCGCGGCGAATCGTTCATGGAACGCTATGACCCGCGCGGTTCGTTAGCGCCGCGCGATATTGTGGCGCGCGCCATTGACCACGAAATGAAGCTCCGCGGTTCGCGCTGTGTCTATCTCGATATTCGTCACCAGAGGCTTGCGTTTCTCAAGGAGCGCTTCCCTAATATTTACATGACTTGCGCCCGGTTTGGGATTGACATGGCGCGTGACCTGATCCCGGTGGTGCCGGCGGCGCATTATTTCTGCGGCGGGGTGGAGGCATCTGTGGATGGAAGCACGTCCCTGTCGGGACTCTATGCCTGCGGGGAAGTGGCCTGCACGGGCCTGCACGGTGCCAACCGGCTGGCCAGCAACTCGCTCCTGGAGGCGCTGGTCTGCGCGCATGCCATGGCGGGAACCGTCGGCGCGTTGCCCCGCGCCCAGCCGGCGCTTGCGATCCCCGCCTGGCAGTCGGGTACAGCGGTACCCAGCGATGAGGCGATTGTCATCGAACACAACTGGAACGAGGTGCGCACCTGTATGTGGGATTACGTGGGTATTGTGCGCACCAATAAACGTCTGGAGCGTGCCCGCCGCCGCATCGGCAACCTGCGCCGTGAGATTCAGCAGTATTATTTCGATTATCTCGTCACCCCCGACCTGCTGGAATTGCGCAACATCGCCGCCGTGGGCGAACTGATTGTCCGTTCGGCCATTCATCGGCGTGAGAGCCGCGGCCTGCATTACACCCTTGATTACTTGTCGAAGGATCCCGCCTTGCCGCCGCGCGATACCGTCATCCGTGATCCGCCAGGCGGCCACAGTCCGGACAACAGCTGAAAAATTGAATTTTATTTTACTGGCTTAAAAAAGTCAAACGTGGTTTCATCTCTTGACGCTTGTGTTGCTAAGGCCGCTGGCGAGTATGGCGTGCCGAACCCTGAACCCTGAATACCCAAGTTATTATCATGAGCAAGCAGTTAATCATCGCCGAAAAACCGTCCGTGGCCGCCGATATTGCCAAGGCATTGGGCGGCTTCACCAAGAAGGGCGAGTTTTTCGAAAGCGAGGCTTTTGTCTTGTCTTCGGCCGTCGGTCATTTATTGGAGATCGTGGTGCCGGAAGGGCAGGAAGTTAAACGTGGCAAATGGAACTTGGTCAACCTGCCGATCATTCCCACGCACTTCGATCTGCGGCCGATCGAGAAAAGTGCGCCGCGGCTCAAAGTACTGCTCCGGCTGATCAAGCGCAAGGATGTGGATGCGCTGGTGAACGCCTGCGATGCCGGCCGCGAGGGCGAGCTTATTTTTCGCTATATCGCGCAGTTCGCCGGTACGTCGAAGTCCATCCGGCGGTTGTGGCTGCAATCCATGACGCAGGGCGCCATCCGTGAAGCCTTCACCGCCTTGCGCGCCGATGCCGATATGAAGCCCCTGGCGGACGCCGCCGTTTGCCGTTCCGAGGCCGATTGGCTGGTGGGCATCAACGGCACCCGCGCCATGACGGCGTTTAACTCCAAGTTGGGTGGATTTCAGCTCACGACGGTTGGCCGCGTGCAGACCCCGACGTTGATGATCGTCGTCGAGCGCGAGGAAAAAATCAAAAAATTTATGCCCCGGGATTACTGGGAGCTCCATGCCGTGTTCCAAGCCGTGGCCGGCGATTACCCGGGCCGCTGGTTTGATGAAGCCTTTTCCAAGGGCAAACCGGAAGTTCAACCGCCTATGGCGGGCTCCGGTGAGCTCAGTCGAACCGCGCCTGAGGCGACCAGGGATGTCGATGCCAAGCCGGAGCGCCTGTGGGATGCCGCCCGCGCCGAAGCCATCCGCGCCAAGTGCCTGGGTAAGAGCGGCGTGGTCACCGAGGAAAGCAAGCCCGCCACCCAGCTTTCGCCCTTGCTGTTTGACCTGACCAGCCTCCAGCGGGAAGCCAACGGGCGTTTTGGCTTTTCCGCCAAGCGCACGCTTCAGCTTGCGCAGGCGTTGTACGAACGCCATAAAGTCCTGACCTATCCGCGCACGGATGCGCGCGCCCTGCCGGAGGATTACCTGGGCGCGGTCAAGAAAACCCTCGCGGCCATGGCCTCCGCCGGGTACGGCGAATTGGCCGGGCATATCCTGAAGCAGAACTGGGTCCACCCGAACAAGCGGATTTTCAATAACGCCAAGATTTCCGACCACTTCGCCATCATTCCGACGGCGCAAATGCCGAAAGTTTTAAGCGAAGAAGAAAGCAAGATCTATGACATGGTGGCCCGGCGGTTTTTGGCCGTGTTTTACCCGGCTGCCGAGTTCCTGGTTACGACGCGTATTACGCGTGTCGAAGCCGAGCCCTTTAAGAGCGAAGGCAAAGTCCTCGTAACCCCGGGCTGGATGGTCGTTTACGGCAAAGAAGCCCACAACGAAGAGACGCCTACCTTGACGGCGGTGCAGTCCGGGGAAATTGTGCAGACCCGTGCCATCGAATGTGTCGGCACGCAGACCAAGCCGCCGCCCCGGTACACGGAAGCCACCTTGCTGACCGCCATGGAAGGCGCGGGCAAGCTGGTCGAAGACGATGAATTACGCGAAGCCATGAGCGCCAAGGGCCTGGGCACGCCGGCGACGCGCGCATCAATTATCGAGGGCCTGATCTATGAGAAATACATGCTTCGGCGGGGTAGGGAACTGCAGGCCACCGCCAAGGCGTTTTCGCTGGCGGCGCTATTGCGCGGCCTTCAGATCCCCGAACTCTGTTCGCCTGAACTGACCGGCGACTGGGAATTCAAATTAAAGCAGATGGAACACAACCAGTTGCCGCGTGCCGAGTTCATGCAGGAAATCGCGGCCATGACCCGCCGCATCGTGGATCAGACCAGAAAGTTTGAACACGACACCGTTCCCGGTGACTTCAGTATCCTGAAAGCGCCCTGTCCAAAATGCGCCGGTCCTATACACGAAAATTACCGGCGTTTCCAGTGCCAGAAGTGCGATTTCTTTATCTGGAAGACGCTGGCCGGGCGGCAGTTCGAGGTGGCTGAAATGGAGGACCTGCTGACCAGGAAGTCGGTTGGGCCCCTGGATAATTTCCGCAGCCACAAGGGTAAAGTATTCGCGGCTATGGTCAAGTTGAGCTTGGAAAATAAAGTGGAGTTTGATTTCGGTACGGCGTCCGGCGCCGAGGTCGTTGATTTCAGCGGCAAGGAGTCCTTGGGTAAATGCCCGAAGTGCGGCGCTGGTGTCTATGAAAACGGTCCCAGCTATGTCTGCGAAAAGGCGGTCGGCGCGAAGCGCGCCTGCACATTCCGGTGCGGGACCGTCATCCTGAAACAGATCGTGGATAAGACCCAGCTGGTCAAACTGCTGACCACCGGCAAAACCGATCTGTTGGCCCGGTTTATCTCCCGCAAAGGGCGTCCTTTCCGCGCCTTCCTTGTCGTTCGCGACGGCCAGGTGGGCTTCGAGTTTGTCAATGCCAAGAAGAAGCCGGCCGCTACCGGAAACACATCGAAGCGAACGACAGACGTCGGCCTGCCCACCGTAGCCCTTGGGGCGAAGGCGGGACGCCCGACGCCAGACGACGGAACGGAGAAGAGTGAAGACAGAGGCCTGACGCCAGACGCCTGATGCCAGCCCAGAGAAGAGTGAAGACGGACGACAAATTGAAGAAGAAAACGTGCCATCCTTGTGTCATCTTTGCATGCCTGGTGTCCGGTGTCCGGCATCTGGTGTCGTCTTCCGGCCTTCAACCTAATCCGGCTGGCAATTGGGACAGAGATGGGTGGCGCGCTGGGCGAGAATCATCCGACGGATTGGTTTTCCACAGCGCAAACAGGGCAAACCGGTTCGTCGAAAGACATTCAAGCCGGCCTGGTTCCGTCCGCGTTTGCCGCCGGGCCGCTGAAAATTTGACTGGGCAGATCCAAGTGTTGTCCCCTTGTTCCGGATGCCGCGGCGCAAAACATGGCGAATGGCAACATGCAGGCGGCGGGCTTCCGTTGCGCTGAGCGTGGCTGCGACGCGCTCGGGATGCAAACGCGCGGTCCAGAGCGCCTCGTCGGCATAGATGTTGCCGATGCCGGCCAGGAATGTTTGATCCAGAAGCAGGGGCTTTAATTGCCGCCGCCGTGCGCGCAGTTGGCTGATAAATACCTTCTGGTCAAAATGCTCCGAAAGCGGCTCCGGTCCCAGGCGCCCCAGGATGCCTTCCGGCGTGCGTGTCAACAACCAGCGCCCGAACTTGCGCGTATCCCGGTAGCGCAGGTCGCGGCCATCATCCAGTCGCAGGATAATATGCTGATGCGGTTCCCGCGCCGCCCTCGGGCGGTCCAAGTGCAGCTGGCCGGTCATGCGCAGGTGAATTAATAGCGTATCGCCTCCGGAAAGCGTGAGGACGATGTACTTGGCGCGCCGACGGATGGATTGCACGCGTTGACCCTTCAGGCGCGCCGCAAATACGGCGGGCGTCAGCGGCGCAATCAGCGGCATCCAGAAAGCGCGCGCCCGGGTAATGACGCGGCCGATCAGGCCGCCCGCGCGCAACTCGCGAACCACGGTTTCAACTTCGGGTAATTCCGGCATGGCATTTTCCTCCCGGCATAACCCGGACATTTCACGCTTCGTGTGAAATGTCCGCCTTTCCCTTCGACTTTGCTCAGGGCCGGCGGGCTTCGACGCGCCCCACAGAACGGGGCTTGCTCCGGGTTTACCTTTCGGCGCGTCAAAGGGTGAACTATAAGCGCATTATGTTTTGGCACAAGAAAAAATCCAGCATGCGCCTGGATTTTGCTTGCAATTAATCACGTAAAAACGATAATAAATTTCAACAAGCGTTCCCGTTCTTAAACGGCGAGGACTCGGCGCTCAATAAGTTGTGTGCTCAAATGCAGAAATCAGAAGAAGTTATATGGTTTTGGCCGGTTGAACAGATACGGAAAGCCTTCTTTTTGTAAAAAGGGATTGCGCCATGATCTGTAATTTTAAAAAATTTATGTTGATTATGTTTCTGTCCGTGTTTGCATTGATAATTCCCCGCGAGGGAAAAAGTCAGTACACAATCGTGCAGGCGGACCAGCCCGCCAAGTTGGATAAGTTTGCGGCCCAGGAATTGTTCGGCTACCTGTTCCGGGTTACGGGAACTTCATGCTGGGTCAAGTCGGAGTCCGCGCTTTCCGGGAAAGTTGTGGGAATATATGTCGGCGCGACAAAGTTTGCGGCCACAAACGGAATTAACGTGGCCCAACTGGGGGAGCAAGAATGGATCATCCGGAGCGTCGGAAAAAATATCATTATTACCGGCGGACGCCCGCTGGGAACGCTTTATGGCGTTTACGAGTTTCTGGAGAACCAGGTGGGGTGCCACTGGCTGGATCCCTATACCGAAGTTGTTCCTTCCAAACCGGCGCTGGCATTTACCAACCTGAACATACGGGCAAAACCGGTTTTCTGGCAGCGCCATTTTGGAATAGCCGCTCATCAGGTAAACCCGGTGGACCATGAAAAAAGGAATATATGTTACCTCCGGAACAAGGTTAATGATGCCGATTATTTCGGCGGCTCCACTGACGCTTTTTATCGGGTGACGGGATCTCCGGCTAGCTGTCACTCATTCTCTTATTATGTCAAAGCCTCAAGATGGTTTGAATCTCATCCCGAATATTTTGAGCTCAATGACAAGGGCCAGCGCGTGCCTGCTTATGACGGCGAGGGGCCGGGCCAGATTTGCCTGACGCATCCGGATGTGCGCCTGATCGTGCTGGAAGAGCTCCGCAATTATATTGCCAAAGACCGCGTGACAGCCGCGGAAAACGGCTGTCCTCCTCCCCGCATTTATGACATCAGCCAGAATGACCAAGATGCACATTGCCTGTGCAAGAAATGCCAGGCTATTGTTGTTCGGGAAGGCGGGGAAAGCGGGCCCCTGGTTGATTTCATCAACGTCATTGCCGAGGGTATTGAAAAGGATTATCCGGATGTTCTCATCCAGACTTTTGCCTATAACCAGACCCAGACACCTCCGAAAAAACTCAAGCCGCGCCATAACGTCATCATCCGCTGGTGCGACAAATTCGGCATCTCGGACCTGGTGCGCCCGCTGAATCATCCCTGCAACGCCAAGCATTATAATCAAATCAGGGCATGGGGCAACATTGCCTCGCACGTGGCCGTCTGGGATTACTGGATCACCTACGGCAGGTATTCTTTTCCCGTGCCCTATTGCATGATTCAGTGCATCGGGCCGGACTTGAAACTGTTTGCCGACGCGCACGTTGAAATATTGTATTGCGAGGAGGAGGAGGAGTCGCTCTGTGCGCCGGCAAAAAATGATCTGGGGAAAGTGGAATGCCACGAACCCGGCGAGAATTTTAAGAACCTTAAATACTGGCTGGGATATAAACTCGCGGTCAATCCCTACCAGCCGACGGAACCTTTGATTAAAGTTTTCATGGATGGCTACTACGGCGCCGCTTCCCCGAAAATGAACGAGTATTTGAATTACCTCCAGGGACTGATAGGCAAGGAACCCAGCACCATGATGGTGCAAACCGCCCCGCATAAACTAAAATACCTGGATTTGAATTTCTTTGTTACGGCGGAAAAGATCTTTGATTCAGCCGAAGCGCTCGTCAAGCCGGGCAGTCTGCAGGCCCTTCATATTCAAAAGGAACGACTGATCGTGGAGGCCGCCCTGCTTTATCTCTGGCCCTGGCTGGAACGCAATGTTCCGTTAAATGCAAAAATGCCTTTTGACCATGAAACCGTGATTCGCCGCTATGAGACAAACTTGCGTGCGCAGTCCGATGCATTTTATTCCCCCAGCGCCCGGGCGGTGCGCGAGGACAAACTGGTTAAACTGACGGACCTGTTCCGGAATCCGAAATTGCCGGAAAAATTGCGCAATTTGCCGCCCCGCGACGTGGCGGATTTCAACTGGTTGACCTTTCTGTTCCCTTGGACATGGCACACACCGGAGGGGCAGCAGCGATTTCATTATGTTGCCGATGAAGATGCGTGTGGCGGATGGGCAATGACTTTTGACGCGGAAAACGATGATGTTTATAAAAAACCGTTTGTGGTTGGAGTGACCGACAACGAGCCGGTCATCATTAAACACAAAGATATTGTGCAGGATGAAAAATTCAACTTCTATGAAATTGGGAAATTCAACATCAAGAAAGGCGACGTTGTTTGGGCGCGTGCCGACAAACTATTGCGAGTGCCTGTTGACCGTCTTGCAAAAAAAAGCCCCAATGCGCTCAATAAATGGAACGTTTATATATCGTTGAAATTCAAGGGGCCGGCTTACGTCAAGAATTCGTCGCAATTAAACGGAATCTTTATGGACCGGGTATTGCTGGTTAGACGGAATATTGCCGGATTTCCTCGGTGAAAACGATGGCGTTTTATATGTATTGAAATAAAAAATATAAGCGATAGATTCTTGCGCAACAGGCGTGGGGTTAGACAAAAGCTAAAATTGGCTGTATATTACGGCCGAACGGCAAACATGCCATCAGGAGGAAACAAATCATGACACGCGTGGCAGTTATCGGAATGACGCTCATTGTGCTTGCATTCGCCGGTTGCATTGACAACCGTGAAATCGAGTCATTAAAAAGCGAGAATGCTTCCCTTTCGGATAAAATCGCTTCGCTTAACAAGCGGGTGAAGGCGGTCGAGGGTGCCTGCCTGCAGTTGAACGCGCGCTTTGAAAGCCGCGACCAGACCGCAACAGGCAGCCGGCCGGCACGTGATGAGATTGAATGGGGTGTATCAAAGCCGGATTTGAACGCCCGGCTAACCCGCGTCACGTTCAGTCAACGTATGGTTGATATGACGATGTCGCAAGTGATGGCTAAGCTTGGAAAACCCGACAATGTCAGCGACGAGTCCGGCATCCAGCAATGGATTTATAACAAGCTTGAACTGGCCAAGGAAAGCGGCGGAGTGGAACAGAGTCCGGCGCTGATAGTTTTTAAACATGGCAGTGTTTTGCGCGCTGAGCTGAGCGGAAAGGTTTCATCGTCATCAGAACCGAAGGCAAGCGAATCCGACAGCGCGGTAGTTCAGACTGATCAATAACAAATCGCACCCCCCGTTTCCGCATTGCCGGAACCGGATACTGCGGATACAGTAAAACCGTTTTAGCGTTCCCTTTATCAGGGTGGTTTCAGCCTTTCGACGCGGCGCAAGGCGCCTTGTCCCTCGAATATGCTCGGGAACCTGGGCTTGTCGAAGGACTCAAGGTTAACAGGGAGATGTTTTATGTCGGCATTAATTATTGGGCGGAGATTTCTGTGGCTGGTCGGGGCGCTGTTGCTGGGCGTTAACCTGGTCGTGGGCGCCAAGATTGCCTCCCGGGCCGATAAGACCAACGATACCGACTCGGTGGCTTTTGAAAAAATGCAGTTGCTGACGGAAGTGATGATGCTGATCCGTCAGAATTACGTGGACGAAGACAAAACGCAATACAAGGACCTTTTATATGGCGCCTTGCGCGGCATGCTCCAGTCCCTGGATCCCCATAGCCAGTTTATGGAGCCGGCAATGTTCTCCGACATGAAGAATGATACCGCCGGTGAATTCGGCGGGCTGGGTATTATCATTGGCATGCGCGACGGCGTCCTGACCGTCATCGCGCCCATGGAAGACACGCCGGCCTTCCGGGCCGGCATTATGCACGGCGATAAGATCATGGCCATTGACGGCGCATCCACGGAGGCTATTTCCCTGCAGGAGGCGGTCAGCAAAATGCGGGGCGAGCCCGGCACGAAGGTGAAAATTAAAATCCTGCGTATCAAGCCTCAGGAAGTCAAGGAGGTTGAAATCGTCCGCGCTATCATCAAGGTGGAGAGCGTCAAGGGCGCGGCCATCCTGGAAGACCACATTGGCTATGTTCGCATTGTCCAGTTCAACGAGCCGACGGCCGACGCCTTGCAAAAGGCCTTGGATGAGTTGGCGGCCAAGGGCATGAATGCCCTGGTTTTGGATTTGCGGAACAATCCCGGCGGCTTGCTGGTCTCGGCTGTGGATGTCAGCCAGAAATTTTTAAAGCGCGGTGCCAAGATTGTGTCCACCAAGGGACGTCCGGGGGTAGGTCTCCAGTCCGAATATGAGGCCAAGGGCAAGGTCCATTATCTCGATTATCCCATTGTTGTGCTGGTCAATGGCGGGAGCGCGAGTGCCTCGGAAATCGTGGCCGGCGCCTTGCAGGATCACCGCCGGGCAATATTGATCGGCGAAAAAACTTTTGGCAAGGGCTCCGTGCAGAGTGTCCAGCCGCTGGAAGACGGTTCGGCCATCCGCCTGACCACGGCCAAGTATTACACGCCCAGCGGCCGTATGATCCATGAAAAAGGCATTGAACCGGATGTCGTGATTCCGATGTCGGCCATGCAATGGCAGAAAGTCCAGATCAAGCGCTCGCGGGAAGAGTTGGGCAACGAAGAAGAGGATGACATCAAGCTTGACCTCGAACATGTGACCGACACCCAGTTGGAGCGTGCCATGGACGTTCTGAAAGGTGTTCGCCTGTTTCAATCCCGCGCCGATTTTCATCAGCAGTATGCCAGCCAGTAATAGCCAGTATGAATGTCCTGGGTATCGAAACCTCCTGTGATGAAACCGCCGCTGCTGTGGTTGCCGATGGCGGCACGGTGCTTTCCAGTGCGGTATTCAGCCAGGTGCCCTTGCATCGTCCCCATGGCGGGGTGGTTCCGGAAATCGCCTCCCGTCAGCACGTTGAACATCTGCCGCGAATGCTTGACGAGGCCATGGCGCAGTCCGGGCTGGAATGGTCACACTTGCAGGCCGTGGCTGTGACCTACGGCCCGGGGTTGGCCAGTTCCCTGCTGGTTGGGCTATCCGCGGCGAAAGCGCTGGCCCTGCGTCTTAACATTCCTTTGATTGGCATCAATCATCTGGAGGCCCATCTGTATTCAGTTTTCCTGGCGCGCAATGCCCCGCGCTATGCAGATGCCTGCCCGCTGGTGGCGCTGATTGTTTCCGGGGGCCATACCTGCCTGGTTCGTGTGGATGCGCCCGGGCAATACCGGCGACTGGGCCAGACCATTGACGACGCCGCCGGGGAGGCTTTTGACAAGGGCGCCAAACTGCTGGGCCTGGAGTATCCCGGCGGCCCGGTGATTGATCACATCAGCGCGCTTGGCGATGCCGGCCGAATTGCTTTTCCGCGGACACGCGTGTTGAAAGCCGACTTCGCGGACGGATTATCGCCGGCGTTATGTTTCAGCTTCAGCGGATTAAAAACTTCGTTGCTGTATTACCTGAGGGACCATCCGGAGGCCGTCCGGGAGCCTGTCTTGAAAGATGTGGCGGCGGGCTACCAGGAAGCCATCGTGGATGTGCTGGTGCGCGGGGCACAGCGGGCGCTCCAGCGCGAACGGGTACAGACGCTGGTGGTGGCCGGCGGCGTTTCGTTGAATCGTCGCTTACGTTCCAGACTGCTCGATATGGCCGCCGGCTTGAAGGTTAGCGTCCTATTGCCGGCATCCTCGTATTGCGTGGATAACGCGGCCATGGTGGCCGGCTTGGCGGGCATCGGACAGGGCATTACGGGCGAGGCGGCCTGGTCATTGGATGCCTGTCCTAATCTCGAGATCGGCGGCTGAAAATAATTTTTCCACCTACCACGGTATAAAGCACGTCAAGTTTCGGACTCAACACCAACAGGTCGGCGTCCCGCCCGACAGCGATTTCGCCTTTATTCAGGCCAAGCAACCGGGCTGGATTGCCGGAACACAGCCTGCTGGCGGCAGCCATATCTTTGTGAAACATCCGGATCGTATTGCGAAAGCCGTCAATGGGCGTCAAGGCACTGCCGGCCAGACCCATGCCGCGATCAATCAGCCGAACGCCATCATTCGGGCCGGTGATTTTGACGCGGCCCCAGCCTTGCGGCAGGTCATATTCGCCGGGCGCCAGGCCCGCGCCGAAGTTGCTGTCTGTGACGAAAACGACGTTATTGGCAGGTTTACAGCGCAAGGTTTTCTCAACATGGAAAGCCGGCACATGCGTGCCGTCCGCAATGATTTCACATGCTACGCGATCCTCCACCAGCAAATAATCCACCAGCCCGGCGGGAGTGACGCCAGGGTCGGTCTGGGGCGGGATGACGAAGGTGTCAAACAGGTGCGTAACCAGCCGGGCGCCCGCCGATATGGCCGCTTGCGCTTGCGCCACGGTGCATTGCGTATGCGCAATACTGCAAACTACGCCGGAACGGCATAACGCGCGAATCGCCGCCGGCGCGCCCGGGAGTTCTGGCGAAATATCCCATATCTTGATCCATCCGCCCCCAGCACGCAGAAGGTGGCGGGTCGTGGTTGGATGGATCGGCGCCAGATCCTTGCTTCGGCCTGCGCCCGTTCGTGCCAGATAAGGGGATTCCAGTCGAAAGCCGACAACCTGGGGTACCGCACGGAGGTTGTCGGTTTCGGCCAGGTGGCGCTGCATGTGTGCCGAAGTTTCTTCCGGTGGCCCGAAAAACGTGGGATAGAACGCCGTTGTACCGCGCGAGGCTTCCTGCTCCGCATACGCTCTTAGCGAGCCGCTGGTGGAAATCCGTCCGATCCCATGCGTATGAATATCAATCAAGCCCGGGATCACGTAGGCGCCCCGGCAATCAAGCGTTGTGATCTTGCGATCCGGTTTTCCAATGCGGGTAATTTTTCCGTTGTTGATTGTCAATCCGCTGGTTACGATTCGGCCGTCGGGCAACAGGATTTTTCCGTTACGAATGGCCAGCGCAGGCATGCTTGTCTTTATGGTTTGTTTTTTCATGTTGATATGCTATGGTTAAATCGTGTGGTTGGATCTGAATCCGATGACGCTTTATAATCGATTGGATGCCGATTTCAAGCTAAAAGGACGCCGTGTTATAAGATGGCCATGAACGCCCCACCCGAACTTTCTATCGTTATTCCGACCCTTGGTCGGCCTATTCTGATTCGAACTCTGCAATCTTTGGTTCGTGCCGACGGGTTTGGCCGGCTGGATATCATGGTGGCCGGGCAGATTACGGATGCGCTCGTGCGGAAAGCGGTCCAGGATCTGAGCGTGCAGTATCCCAATATCCGGCATCTGGAGGTTTCCTTTCCACGTGGCGATTCCAGTGAGAAAAAGAATGCCGGCTGGCGTGCCGCGAAGTACGACCTGATCGCGTTTATTGATGACGACGTCGTAGTCGCGCGGAATTGGCCGGAAAAAATACGCGCCCCGTTTCAACAGCCTGACGTGGGGCTGGTCAGCGGGCCGGGCCTGGTTCCAGACGATATTGCCCTGATGGCCCGTTTGGCGGGGAATGCCCTGGCCTCGAAAGCGGCCGGTTATGTGGCAGGGCGCTACCTGGCCGGAAATCCGGAACCGCGGAAAATACGATGGTCGAGCTTGATAGGATGTAACATGGCTTATCGGCGCTCGGTATTGGAACAACTGGGAGGATTTGATCCCGCCTTCTGGCCGGGTGAAGAAATGATTGCCGCCTTCCAGGCGACGCAGCTTGGCCACAAACTGATTTTTCAGCCTAACGCAATCCTGTATCATTACCCGCGTTCCAGTTTTTGGCGCTTTTGCAGGCAGATATACGGTTACGGCGCCACGCGCATCCGCTTGATCCGCGCGGGTGTGGATGTTGAGCTGACGACCATCATCCCGGCCGTCGGGTTGTTGGCCCTGGTGGTGCTGGGGATTGTCGCGGTGTTCTGCCGATGGGCGGGATTTCTGTTGCTGGCCGGCTTGGCGCTTTACGCGCTGGCGGATTTCTGGGCCACGCTGGCCAAGTATCGGGAAACGCGGCGGTGGGTGGACCTGTTGATTTTCTTCCTCATCCCCATCATGCACTTGAGTTATGGCCTGGCCGAATGGGTGGAGCTCGTGCGCCCGGGCAAGGATTTGAGTGAGACGCTACATTCTAAGGCGCGCGATAAGACGGCCTCAATGTAGAGGCGATTTGGTGGTGATGACTGGGGTAAGCTTATGTTGGCGGCGCGGACGCCATCGCGCCTGATGACCCCGGCGCGATACCCTCCCAAAGAAATCTGCTATTATCATTTTTGCTCAAGCCGGTTCCGGTTGACTTGGTTTCCATAGGATGAGTCCTTCAAAAGACAAACCTGCAGAGGTTTCATGACCCCAGAGAACGGAGGGAGCATCGCGTAGGCGCTTTTACAACGTATCAAACGGGCTGCGCACGCCGATGCCGGTATGCTTTGCCGTGTGCAGATAGATTTCCGTCGTGGAAATATTCGCATGGCCAAGCAGATCCTGAACATCGCGGATGCCGGTGCCACTCGCCAGCAGATGTGTCGCAAAACTGTGCCGTAGCGTATGCGGCGACACGCGCTTGTCGAACCCCGCCTTCTCCACCGCCTCGCGAATCGCCTTTTGGAACGTCACATCCAGCACATGATGCCGGCGGACGATGCTGTTGCGGTGGTCGCGCATCAGATTGCGCGACGTGGATGCTATGCGACGTCCTCGGCGGCAACGTCAGGCCAACTGATGGAGCGAAAGCAGAAGGCATAACAGAAGCCCGGTGGTTCCAGATAGCGGAATTGGCCGATGAAGCGGTATTCCCCCAGCCGGTCATGCAGTACAACTGGGAAGAATTCAGATCGGACAAGTGGCAAACACAATGCCTGCCATCCCGTGTAGCAAGTTTCTGATAGTGGGCTAATCGTTCGGCAAAAGACAGGTTTACTTCCGTGTCCATTCTGATATTATACTCGCATGATTCAAAGGGTCATAACCAAACGCGATCTGACTCATTCCTCGACGAGAGAAGATGTCTCTTTCTGGAAATCTCGTCCGCCTTCGGAGCGAATTGCCGCCGTTGAGGCACTGCGTCGTCAACATCATGGAAGTACAGCCCGACTTCATGAAGCCGCGGGGTCAGCCCTTATAATAAAGAATAACGACTTGCGTGGAAGCCGCGGGGTCAGCCCTTATAATAAAGAATAACGACTTGCGTGGATCTGCAATTAAAAAATAATAAAGGCCGAACCAGCGGGCTGAGCACTACGCCGCTAACGCAGCGAGGCTCACCCGCCCCGTTCGAGCAAAATACGAGCAAATAAGCAATTGACGACAAACACCAAAAAGGTATAGTATTCATACCGTTATGGAATTTGAATTCGACAAACAAAAGAGCCGATCAAACAAAGAAAAACACGGGATAGACTTTGTGGAAGCGCAAGTGCTGTGGCACGACATCAGCCGAGTCGAAATCCCTGCTAGAACAAAAGATGAGCCAAGGACGTTGGTTGTAGGAACAATAAACAAGAAACATTGGACAGCCATCGTTACTTATCGAGACAATAAAACCAGAGTCATCTCGGTCAGACGATCCAGGCCGGAAGAGGTGCAGATGTATGAAAGCTAAAGAATTCGATGAGAAATTTGAAAAGGGCGGGAACGTCACCAGCTATCTTGACTTGTCCAAGGCCAGAAGACCCGACCAAGAGCAACGCCGGGTCAATGTTGATTTTCCCAACTGGATGATCCATTCTTTGGATAAAGAGGCTAATAAATTAGGTGTCACCCGTCAATCCATCATCAAAGTCTGGATTTCCGAACGGCTGAAAGTAACAACCGCTTGAAGAAATGCAGGCTCGAACCACCGGCTTCAGCTTACCTCGCTCCGCTCGGCGGCTGAACCGCCCCATTGGCCAAGAAAGAGATTGCATACAAATGCATTCTAATGTATTCTATCAGAAAAAGGAGGAACTATGTCCAAAACTTTAACATTACGGCTTGATGAACCGGTCTATCAGCTCTTCAAAACGGTGGCAGAGAGCGAGAACAGGCCTATCTCGAACTTTATCGAGACGGCAGTAATGCGTTTCGTCAAAGAAAATGAAGCCGTGGACGAATTCGAAATGGCGGAAATCCGCGGCAATGTCGAACTCAACCGAAGCCTGACACGAGGACATCTGGATGCAAAAAACCGACGTGGCACATTCGTCTGAGTTTCGTATCTTTGAAACGGAAGAGTTCCGGAAGGCATTGTCCAAGCTCGGCTCTCCGCGCTTTCTGCCCAAGAAGCTGGACACATACGTCTTTCCCCAGTTGAGGCGGGGGCCACACTACGGACCGAATATCCGTAAATTACAAGGATATGAACCGCCAACTTGGAGGTACCGGATTGGTCCCTACCGTTTATTCTATGCCGTGAACGACGAAAAAAGGATCGTTTTTATCCTAACGATAGACGACCGAAAAGATACGTACAGATGATTCGGCCAACAATCAAATCCAGCCTATCGGCGGCCAAAGCGCCGCCTCAAGCTGATTTGCGTCGTTCGATCAAAAGGCATAAAAATCGTGTTGACATTATTGAATACATTGCATACTCTATATTACAGTGACATACAGAAAGGAGCATAACATGAGCACCGCCGTGTCCATTCGACTGCCCGATATAATTGCCAAGGAACTTAACCACATTGCCGAGGAAACCGAACGCCCCCGGTCTTTTCATGTTCAGAAGGCGCTGGAATCCTACATTGATGATTTTGCCGATGTCCAGATTGCACTGGATCGCCTCCGTGACCAGAAAGACCCGGTCGTATCAAGTCGCGAAATGAGGAAATCACTTGGCCTATAACATTACCTACAAAAAGAGCGTCGAGAAAGATTTATCCAGACTTGGTAAGCCCGAGGCAAGACGTATTCTCGACAAGATCGAGAAAGAACTGAGTGCGCGCGCCGACAATTATCCTCTTCTTAAAGGAATGTTTGTCGGCCTCCGGAAACTCCGTGTTGGTGACTACCGGGTCATCTTTGCAATTCTCGAACAAGAGGTCGTGATTTTGCGAATCGGTCACCGCCGGGATATTTATAAAAACTGATCGAATCGGCTCGCCGGGACTGACCCGTAAAGATCAACCCCGGCTGCCACACCACCCGGCGTGCGGGTCCGCACCGGGCGGTTCCAAACAGCCTACGCCAACGGCTTCGGCCGTCGCGTCAGACACGGGCCTTCGGCCCGTAGTGAAGAGTAATCCATAACGTGCGCATGTCGGGGACTCCTTGTTC